>CAZAFS010000100.1:0-9316 GCA_964484165.1 uncultured Opitutaceae bacterium
GCGCTCCGCTCGCCGGGTTTGAAACCGTCCGCGAGCGTTTCCTCGGCGGCGTCTACCGCACCTACGCCAATCCCGAGACGGTGGTCCGCGGCACGTGCTCCAATTTCCTGGCGGAAGGCGAGAATCCCTGCGGCACGCTGCAGGCCGATGTCACCCTGGCGCCGGGCGAGACCCGCGAGCTGATCGTCCTGCTGGGTCTGGGCACGCCCGCGTCGCACGGCCAGGCGACCGTGGCCGAGTTCGGCCGCTCCGAGCGGTGCGCGCAGGAACTGGTCAAACTGCAGGCGCACTGGCACGGCCTGCTGGAGGCCGTGAAGGTGCGGACGCCCGACGCCGACTTCAACCACATGGTCAACGTGTGGAACGCCTACAATGCGCTCGTCACCTACGCCTGGTCGCGCCACGCCTCCCTCATCTACAACGGCGAGCGCGACGGCCTCGGCTTTCGCGACACGGTGCAGGATTTCCTCGGCGTGATGCCGCTGCTGAAGGAAAAAGCCCGCGCCCGGCTGGAGTTGATGCTCACGGGCCAGGTGGCCACCGGCGGCGCGATCCCCGTGATCAAACCCTTCGATCACCGCCCCGGCCACGACCAGCCGCCGGCGGACAAGGACTACCGCAGCGACGACTGCCTGTGGTTCTTCAACGCCGTGCCCGATTACGTGGCCGAGACGGGCAACCTGGATTTCTATCGCGCGGTGCTGCCCTATGCCGACAAGGGCGAGGCTACCGTCCTGGGCCATCTGCGCCGCGCCCTGGAGTTCAATCTCGAGCGCACCGGCAAGAACGGCCTGCCTTGCGGCTTGGCCGCCGACTGGAACGACTGCGTGCAGATCGGCTATTCCGGCGAGAGCATCATGGTCGCCTTTCAGGTGCGCTACGGTCTGGACGTCTACGCTCGGATTGCTGACCGGCTGGGCCTGCCCGAGGAGGCCGCATGGGCGCGCGGCAAGCTCGCGGGGCTCGAGGCCAGCATCCAGCAGGCGGCGTGGGACGGCGAATGGTTTCTCTGGGCCATCGGGGCCGACGGCCACCGCTACGGCTCGAAACAGGAGGAGGAGGGCCAGATCTATATCAACACCCAGGTGTGGGCGGTGATCAGCGGCGCGGCCACTCCGGAACAGGCCCGCAGCGCCATGGCCGCCCTCAAGGCCCGTCTCGCCACACCCTACGGCATCATGCTCAGCGCGCCGCCGTTCACCAAAACGCCGCGCACCGTCATGGCCGGCGTGATCTACAACCACGGCATCAAGGAAAACGCCGGCATCTTCTGCCACACCCAGAGCTGGGCGGTGATCGCCGAGGTGCTGCTCGGCAACGGCGACCAGGCCTACGAGTACTATCGCGCCTTTATGCCCGCGGCCT
This sequence comes from uncultured Opitutaceae bacterium, assembly GCA_964484165.1. GTDB lineage: Bacteria > Verrucomicrobiota > Verrucomicrobiia > Opitutales > Opitutaceae > Fen-1467. The sequence goes on from CAZAFS010000100.1 coordinate 1,366, forward strand.
ACAATGACCGGGCCGAGATCCGCGAGATCGAGCCCTACGTCCACTGCCAGACCACCTACGCCCCGTGCAACCGCAACGCCGGGAAGTCGCGCGTGCCCTGGCTCAGCGGCACGGTGTCCTGGAGCTACCACGCCGCCGTGCAATGGATTCTCGGCATCCGGCCGGAAATCGACGGCCTGCGGATCGACCCGTGCATTCCGAAAAGCTGGCCGGGGTTCACTATGCGCCGCCAGTTCCGCGGCCTGACCGTCAAGATCGAGGTGAAGAATCCGCACGGCGTCTCCCACGGCGTCAAGAGCCTGACAGTCGACCGCAAGGTCGTGATGGGCAGCTTGGTGCCCCTCGAGCGGCTCAAGGACGGGGCGCGCATCGTGGCGGTGCTGGGCTGAGGGCGGCTCAGCTGCGCCAGACCTCGACCAGCACCACGGCGGCGAGCACGAGCAGGACCGCACCGAACACCCGCGGCAGCCAGCGCTGGGCGCGTTCAAGCCGACGGGCGATTGGGGCCGACTGCAGGCCCGCCACCACCAGACTCCACGCCGCCGCCCCGTGGAGCACCACCGCGGCCGGCAGGGCGATCCGCCAGAGCAGGCGCGTGTCCGGCCGGAGCGTCTGGGCGAACAGGCTGACAAAGAAAAGAAACGCCTTCGGGTTGGTGAGATTGCAGAGCAACCCCTGCAGGAATCCGCCGCGCGCCCCCGCGCGGAGTGACGCGGCGGGAGCGCCGGCCGGCCCGGAAGCCGCGAACAGGGCCCGCAGACCGAGGTAGGCGAGAAAGCCGGCGCCGGCGATCTGGACCACGCGCAGCACCGGCGGCGGCGCGGTCACGAACCCGAACGAGATCACGAGCATCTGCACGGCGAGCCCGGCGGCAATCCCCGCCACGGTGCCGAACGCAAAGGAACGCGGCATCCCCACGCTGTTCTTCACGATCAGCATGAAGTCGGGGCCGGGGCTCAGCAGTCCCAGGGTCAGCACGACGAGCAGCCAGGCGAGATTGACGATCATGCGGGCAAATCCGGCCGGAAGATTAGCGATTCCACCCGCCTTGCCGAGCGCCGTGTGCGGCAAAAAACCGCCCGGCCGCGTCTCGCCGAATTCCGGCCGCCGAAAGGCAATTCGGACCCGGCGCTCCGCTCAGGCGCCCAAGGTGACCTCGACCTTGACCGCGCGGCAGCCGTCGGAGGGGGCGGGGATCAGGTTGCCCGGTACCTTCCGGCCGTCCACGACAAGGGACTTCACGCCTTTGCAGACGCCGCGCGGATTTCTCACCTCGATGGTGTACTCCACCCCGCGGAACTTGCGCCGCACCGTGAAGCCCTTCCATTTTTTCGGCACGCACGGATTGATGCGCAGGCCGTCGTAATCGGGCTGGATGCCGAGAATGTACTGGCTCGCGACCACGAAGGACCAGGCGGCGGTGCCGGTGAGCCACGAATTCTTGGCCTCGCCCGGGGTGGGCGAGAGGTGGCTCGCCGTCATCTGGGCGTAGACATACGGCTCGGAGCGGTACACGTCGTGGTCGGTTTTCGCCGCCGGGCAGATGCTCAGGTAGTAGTCGAGCGCCTTCTCACCCTCGCCGAAGAGCGTCCAGCCGATGTGAATCCACGTGTTGTTGTGGGAAAACACGCCGGCGTTCTCCTTGTAACCCGGCGGATAACTGGAAACCTCGCCGAGTTCGAGATGGTAGGTGGAGTAGGCCGGCCACTGCAGGGCGCAGCCGAGGCCGCGGCGGTAAAGGTGCCGGTCGACGGCGTCGAGCGCCTTCCGGGCGCGGCCATTGTGCTGGCCGGCGCCGCCGAGCACGCACCACGCCTGGCTTTCGATGTAGATCTTCCCTTCGGCGCACACGTGGGAACCCACCGGCCGGCTCTCGGCGTCGAAGGCGCGCGTGTACCACTCGCCGTCCCAGGCCTGGGTCTCGATGACGTCCAGCATTTCCGCCCGATAGCCGTCGAGGCGCGCCGCGTCGGCATCGCGCTTCAGCCAACGATAGGCCGCGGCCAGGTCGCGCGCGGCGCACAGGAACAGGCCGGCGATCATGACGGACTCGGCGACATCGCCCCGGCCCACGTTCGCGGTGGTCTGGAACGACTCGTTGGGCTGCGTGGAGAAACAGTTGAGATTGAGGCAGTCGTTCCAGTCGGCGCGGCCGATCAGCGGCAGGCCGTGCGGCCCGCGGTGCGCCCGCGTGTAGGCGAGCGAGATCTCGAGATGATCGAGCAGCGTGTGGCGGCTGCCCGGCTGGTCGGCGTACCCGATCGGCTCCGCGAGGATGGTGGCGTCGCCCGTCTCGCGGAGATAGGCGCAGGTGGACAGCACGAGCCAGAGCGGGTCGTCGTTGAAGCCGCTGCCCGCGTCGGCGTTGCCCTTCTTCGTCAGGGGCTGATACTGGTGGTAGCAGGTGCCGTCGGACAGCTGGGTGGCCGCGATGTCGAGGAGGCGCTGGCGGGCGCGCTCGGGCAGGAGATGCACGAACCCGAGCACGTCCTGGTTGGAATCGCGAAAACCCATGCCGCGGCCGATCCCGGTCTCGTAGCCGGAGGTGGAGCGCGAAAGGTTGAACGTGGCCATGACCTGGCACTGGTTCCAAGTGTTGACCATGCGGCGCAGCGGCTGGTTGGGAACCTTGGGGGCCTGGTAGATGGACAGCAGTTCGTCCCAGCGCGCCTTCCCGGCGGCAAAGGCGGCGTCGATGGTCGCGAGGTCGGAATAGCGGGCCAGCAGCTCGCGCCCGGCCGATTTGTTCAGGACGAACGGGGCATCGAATTTCGGCCGGTCACCCTGCTCGACATAGGCCAGGAGAAAGGCGAACTGCTCCTCGGCCCCGGCCTTGAGCTCGAAATCGAGCTGAAACGCCCCGACCGGATTCCAGCCGTAGGCGCGGCTGTTGGTGCAGCGGCCGGCCAGCACGGCCTGCGGGTCATGCAGCCCGTGGTGCACGCCGACAAAGGCGTCGCGGGACGTGTCGTAACCGGCGACGGGCCGGGTGCAGCCGAAGAGCGTGTAGTGGTTCCGGCGCTCGCGGTACTCGGTCTTGTGGTAGATCGCCGAACCCTCGACCTCGACCTCGCCGATCGAGTAGGTGCGCTGGTAGTTGGTCATGTCGTTCAGCGCCTCGAAAAAGCAGAACTCGACGAAGGCAAAGAGGCTGAATTTCCGCCGCTGCCGGGAGCGGTTGCGCACCGCGATCCGCCAGACCTCGAGATTCTCGTGCGGTGGCACGAACATGAGCTGTTCCACCTCCACGCCGCCCTTGCGGCCGGTGATGCGCGTGTACCCGAGGCCGTGGCGGCACTCGTAGGCGTCGAGCGGCGTGCGCACCGGCTTCCAGCCCGGATTCCAGAGGGTCCGGCCCTGCTTCACGTAGAGGAGGCGCCCGTCGTTATCCAGCGGCACGTTGTTGTAACGGTAACGCGTGAGGCGGCGCAACCGGGCGTCCTTCCAGAAGGAGTACCCGCCGGCCGTCTGCGTGCAGAGGCCGAAAAAATCGTCCTGGCCGAGCATGTTCAGCCAGGGCAGGGGCGTGTCGGGGCGCGTGATGACGAATTCGCGGCGGGCGTCGTCGAAGTGGCCGTATTTCATGGGGGGCGGAGGGCGGCGAAAGGCGGAATCCAGGCGGAGGGCGGAATGAACCGGGCGGCCTGCCGACGATCCAGCCGGGCGTGGTGCCCGGCTCGGTGCCCATCGGAACTCCGGTTCAGGCCGCCGGCGCCGCCCTGGTCTTCAGAAGGCTGGGCTGGCCGGCGCGCCGCGCGGCCCACTCCATCGCGAGCGCAAAGGCCGCGGCGAAGACCAGGTCGCTCACCAGCGTGTTGCGGAAGAACAGGAGCGTCGGGGGAAATTCCGGATGACCGACGGTCATCGCCTGCCACCAGCCGGCGAGCGTCTTCGCATAGAAGGCATCGCCCAGAAACGAGGCGGTGTTGGTCGCAAGATAGAACAGCAGCGAGCCACCGAGGCAGCCGGCCAGCAGCGTCAGCCAGTTCTTGCGCCGGGCCACCATCCAGCCGAGGGCCAGGGCCGCGACGAAGCACGTTGTGCGCACGAGCACGCCGCCGACATCCCAGGTGTACCCGAACTGGGTGGCGTGGTAGTGGTCGAGGTACAGATCCGAGGCACTCAGGGCGGCAAAAGGCACCAGCCACATCCACCGGCTGCGGAAGTAGACCGCGCCGCAAAAGGCCAGGGCCATGAGGGGGGAGAAATTAACCAGCGCCGGATTCCAGGCCGCGACAATGCGATAAACCGTGGCCAGCAGAACGAGGGCAAGGGCGGTTCTCATACGAGCGGCGATTGTGGCGGTCGGACTTTGAAAGGACAGCAAAAAGTTCCCCCCCGCCGGCGCCGCTTTTTCTCACTTGCCCGCGCCGGCGGGATGCGGCTCCTCCGTCCGGCGGAGCTTCACGACCTGCGTCTCCCGCCGCTCGCCGATCTTCACCGCCAGCGTGACGTCGAGATGGTCAAAGTTGTTGTCGAGCGTGGACAGCATGGGATCGAGCGAGCCCTGCTGCCCGGGCCGGAGCATCAGCTGCTCCGGGCGCGGGGCGAAGTTGCCCAGTGTCGAATTCACCTCGGTCACCGAGATGATCATCGGCTGCGAGCCCGTGTTGGCGAAAGTGAACTTCAACGCCAGGCGGGGCGGCAGGATGTACTGATAGTTGACGCGACCGTACATCTCATCGATTTCCTGGGTGGTGTACTGGTCGTCGCGTTCGGCGCTGTCTTGAAACGGGTCGGTGAAACGATCGTTGCTCACCGACCCGTTGAATATCTGCGAACTGTCGAATTCTGCGCCCCGGCGCCGGGCGTGCGGGCCGGCCCCGCCCTCCTCGTCCTCGGGCTTTTTCAGGCGCACCGAGGGCCCGAGCCAGGCCTGCACCGCCAGCAGGCCGCCCCCGTAGGTGGCGGTGCCGCTCAGGAGCGGCTGGGGGGGCGGCACGCGTTCGAGAAACTTTTCGCGGGCGGCGCGGCTGGTGGTGCAGGCCGCGAATCCGGCCAGGATGAATGCGGCGCCGAGCAGCACGGGGCCGAAGCAGGCCCGCGCGGGGCGGGATCGGCGGGGCGGGGCCGTCCGGGCGGGTCGGCCGGGGAGGGAAGACGCGGATTGCACGGCGGCAGTCTTGCGGACTTGTGGGACGCCGTGCAACACCTGGATCGCCTCGGAGCCGGATCTGGCCGGGCCCGCGGTCCGCGCCCGGCTTGTTTTGCCGCGGCTCGGGGAAACGCCTTTTTCGCATGACAATGCGGCGGCAGCCGCTTGTGATCGCCCCCGGCCGGCGGCGCCCGCCCTGCCGCCGGATTCCGCCCCCGCGACCCTGCCCTGCCACCGTGAGCGCCGTGCTGCCAAACCACCAGGCGTCGATGACGCCCGCTGACAATGTGCTCCTCCTCGTGGAGGATCTCGGAGTCCGGTTTGTCACCGATCACGGCGACCTGCGCGCGGTGGACGGCGTCTCCCTCCGGATCGGACGGGGGAAGACCCTCGCCCTGGTGGGGGAGTCCGGCTGCGGCAAGTCAGTCACGAGTTATTCCATCCTCCGCCTGGTCCAGCCGCCGGGCGAGATTGTGAGCGGCCGGATTCTTTTGTTCTCCCAGCGGGTCGGACGCATCGACATCACCGCCTTGGGCGAAGCCGACGACCTGCTGTATCGGCTGCGGGGCGGGCTGGTGAGCATGATTTTCCAGGAACCGGCGACGGCGCTTTCGCCCGTGCACCGGGTGGGCGACCAGATTGTGGAGGCCATCCGGCTGCACCAGGAGGTTGCCCCGGCGCAGGCCCGCCGGCAGGCCATCGACCTGTTGAAACGGGCCGGCGTGTCCGCCCCGGAGCGGCGTTTCAGCCAGTACCCGCACGAGCTCTCCGGCGGCATGCGCCAGCGGGTCGTCATCGCCATGGCCCTCGGCTGCCGGCCGGAGTTGCTGATTGCCGACGAGCCGACCACGGCGCTCGACGTGACGACCCAGGCGCAGATCCTGGCCCTGATCAAGGAACTCCAGCGCGACCTCGGCTGCTCGGTGCTGCTCATCACGCATGATTTCGGCGTCGTGGCGCAAATGGCCGACGATGTGGCGGTGATGTATCTCGGCCGGATCGTCGAGCAGGGCAGCGTGCGCGACGTGCTTCAGCACCCGCGGCACCCGTACACCCAGGGTTTGCTGCGGTCGCTGCCGAGCATGAACACCAACGGCCGCCTGGTCGGCATTCCCGGCGCCGTGCCTTCGCTGAACGCGATCCCGGCCGGCTGCGCCTTCCACCCGCGCTGCGCCCACGCCCGGGCCGGCCTTTGCGACCGCGGCGGCGCCCCCGCGCTGCGTTCGCTGGAGCCGGGGCACGCCGCCGCCTGTCTGCGGGCGGAGGAGATCGCCGCCGGTGACTCCGCTTGCCCGTTGCGCGCGTCGCCATGAGCCCGTCCGCCACACCCGGCCCGGCCCCGCCCGGGGACGCCGCGGGGGCGCCGCTGCTGTCGGTGCGCGGACTCTGCAAGCATTTTCCCATCCGGAGCGGGGGGTTCCTGGCCCGGACCGTGGGCGTCATCCGCGCGGTCGATGACATCAGCTTTGATCTCTATCCTGGGGAGACCCTCGGGCTGGTTGGCGAATCCGGCGCGGGCAAGACCACCGCCGCCCGCTGCATCTTGCGGGCGCTGGCCCCCACGGCGGGCGAGGTGCTGTTCCGCTGCGACGGCCGGATGGTGGACCTCGCGCGGCTTTCCGCGCGGGCGCTCAAGCCGCTGCGCCCCGCGATCCAGATGGTTTTCCAGGATCCCTTTTCGTCGCTCAATCCCCGCCTGACCGTCGGCCAGATCATCGCCGAGCCGCTGGTGATCCACCGGTTGGCCACGGGCGCTGAGCTCGACCGCCGCGTGACCGAAATGCTGCGGAGAATCGGCCTCAAGCCGGAGCATCGCGCCTGCTACCCGCACGCGTTTTCCGGCGGCCAGCGCCAGCGCATCGGCATCGCGCGCGCCCTCATCACCCGCCCGTCGCTCATGGTGGCCGACGAGGCGGTGTCGGCGCTGGACGTCTCCGTGCAGGCCCAGGTGCTCAACCTGCTGAAGGACCTGCAGGCGGAGTTCAAACTCACCTACATCTTCGTCGCCCACAATCTCGAGATCGTGCGGCACCTCTGCAACCGGGTGGCCGTGATGTATGCCGGCCGCATCATCGAGCTGGGACCGACCGCGGCGCTGTTCGCCGGGCCGAAGCATCCCTACACCCAGGCGTTGCGGTCGGCCGTGCCCCGGGCGGACCCCGACCAGCCCATGAGCCTCGGCCTCGCCGGCGAGTCGGCGGACCCGGGCGGCCTGCCGGCCGGCTGCGCCTTCCATCCGCGTTGCCCCGAGTGCTTCGCGCCGTGCCGGACGCAACGGCCGGAGTTGGCGCCTGGCGACGGCGACCACCACGAGGTGGCCTGTCATCTGTTTGCAGACCACGGGCCGCCGGCGGGCGCGGCGGAGGGATCCAGGACGGACTTGCGCCCGTGACGTTCACGCCGGCACTCTGAACGACCAACCCCGGCCACGCTGATGCTTCTCCACGCCGTCTATTTCTGGCTCAAACCCGGGCTCACCGCCGCGCAACGCGCGGAATTCCGCCGCGGGGTCGAGTCCCTCGCGGCGATCCCGCACGTGGTGCAGGTCCACGTCGGCACGCCGGCCGCGGTGCCGGACCGCCCGGTGGTCGACCGGACGTTCGACGTCGGCCTGACGGTGGTGTGCCGGGACGTCGCGGCCCACAACGCCTACCAGGCCGATCCCATCCACCGGGCGTTCGTCGCCCGGTTCAGCAGCTACTGGACCCGCGTGCAGATTTACGATGCGGAGTGACCGTGCGCCGGCGCCGGCCAGGAGGCCGGGGCTTGCCTGTGACGGATTTTGGTCAATCCTCTTCCCATGGGCTGGACCCGCCCGGTTCGTTCCCTGCTGGCCGCCGGCGAGGGATACCTCGA
>CAZAFS010000101.1:0-9258 GCA_964484165.1 uncultured Opitutaceae bacterium
TCAAACCGGCGACCTCCTCGTTGCGAACGAGGCGCTCTATCAACTGAGCTACTGCCCCGGCCAAGAAGGGTCGCATTTAGGGCGATGCCTACAGGTGAGTAAACTTCTTTTTTCGCGTGAAAATTGCGTGTCACCGCCGCCACCTCATTTCCCGGCTGTAAAACTGGCGTCTTATTTGCTATGAGTGGGCCTGTGGCGGTTTGATCATCGGTTTCGCCGATCGGCCGTCCTCAACACGAAACAGAAAATAACACTGGACCCATGAAAAAGATTACAGCCAAGAACTCCAAATCCGCGAAGACTGCCGCGACCGCCTCTCCGGGCGGCCCCGCGGCGGGTCCCGCGCGCAAGGCGCCGGCCAAGAAACCGGCAGCCAAGATCACCAGCACCAAGATCACGGCGCAGTTCGACGTCGGCTTTGGCAACACCCTCTACGTCCGCGGCGAGGGTCCGGGATTGAACTGGGACCGCGGCCTGGCCCTGGACTGCGTGTCCGACGACGTGTGGACCATCACCATCAGTGATGCGACCGTGCCGGTGGTCTTCAAATTCCTGCTGAACGACATCACCTGGTGCGTGGGAAATGATTACGTCGTCGAACCGGGCGGCAGCGTCACGGTGGCGCCGTCCTTCTGAGGAGCAGCAGGTCCGCCTGGTGCCGCGGGGGCGGCGAAATTGTCTGGATTGATCGCCATCAGGCGCTCCCGCAGCGCTGCCACCGTCATGTTGGGTGAGCGGAGTTCGGCCGCGGAGATCAGGCGGCATTGCATTTGGACGCGCGAGAAGGGCAGGGGCAGGTAGAAACCGTCCCAGCTCTGCAACCGCCGGGCCTTGGTGAAACGACCGCCGACCAGTATCGCCGGCGTGCCGGCCCGTCGTGTCACAATATAGGCGCCGCCCTTGAAATCGTACATCGGGCCGCGAGGTCCGTCGGGTGTGATGCCAATGTCATATCCGGCGTGCAGCTTTTCGACGAGGGCCGTCACCGCTTCACGCGCCAGATGGCTGCTCGATCCGCGCACGCAGTGCATGCCGATGGCCGAAAAGAACGCAGCCAGCCACGCGCCGTCCGGGCTGGCACTCACCAGGGCATAGACGGGGCGGCGTCGGAAGCGCCGCACGATTTCCGCCGCCAGAAACAGGCGGTTGTGCCAGAGCACGATGGATAGCGGCTCATCGTTCTTCGTGATGTTGCGCAGGTCCTCCGCCGGCAGTTCGAGGCGCAGGGAGCGGCCCCACAGACTCGCCACCAACCCCAGCACCCGCGCCGCCAGCCGCCGCCAGCCGGTGAGCTCGTAGACCACCTCGGCGACGGCATCGGGGGTTTCAGCGGCGGGGTTCAAGGCGGCTCCGTTGTCGCGCAAAGAAGCGGGCGCGCCAAGTCAATCTTGCGCGCGGACTGGGCGCCAGCGTTGACCTTCCGCCGCGGGGACGCAGTTTCCATCGCCGCGATGAATGTCGTCCTGTCCCCCTGTCCGTATCTGCCTCCGCCGCTCCCCGCCATGGACTGGCGCAGCCTGCGGGCGCACGCGGGCGCACGTGGGCCGGCGTTTTATCTCACGAGCCTCCAATACGGCCATTACCTATGGCGGCGCGGCCGCGCGGCCCGGGCTCTCCTGTGTCTGGACCGGGCTTTTGGCGCGGACCTGGTGGAAGCCGGCGGGAATCCGGTGGCGGCGGACTGGCCGCCGCCCTATCGCGCGCTGGCTTGGATGCTCGTCCACGCGCCGCGGGGCGTCTTTCTCGGCAATCCGCGCGTGCATTATCAGCATCTGGCTGATCGCATGAATGAGCCGCGCCGCGAACAACGCCGCTGGCGGGCGTGGGCCTGCTGGGCGATCACCCGCCGCGTGCTGCCCCACCTGGCCGGCGATCCGGGACAGCCGGTGGCCGAGCCCACGCTGGCCCTGGTGGCCCGAAAACTCAAGGCGCACGGCCTGCCGGGCGAAGCGGTTTTGTGGCGCCGGGTGCTCGAAGCGTGCGGTCCGGCCGCGGTTCATCCGAAGCTCCAGCGGAGTCGAGGATGGCGGGATGGACGGGACTCGAACCCGCGGCCTTCTGCGTGACAGGCAGACGCTCTAACCAGCTGAGCTACCACCCCGTGACTGGGAAAGGAGGGCGAACGTAGGACGGGGGGTGGGCAAGTCAAGTGCGGTTTGAGCAGGGCGCGGAACAACTTTGCAGTCGGCGCTATTCGTTGATGCCCCGCGCATCCGCCCTGATTTCGTCCCCGTCGGCCTCGATGAAAATCACCATCGGCCGGCAGCAGATCTCGCAGTCATAATCGAGCTCGGCGGGCAGTTCCGGCAGGGGTGGAGCCGCGATCTGGAAACTCTCGGAACACGACGGACAGGTGACGCTGATGAAGCGGGTTGGCATGGGCTTTTCCCTTGTCGATGCAGGAAGGGACAGTTATCCCGTCAGCCACAGCTTTCAAGCGGCGGTAGCTCAGCCGGATAGAGCAACGGTTTTCTAAACCGTCGGTCGCGGGTTCGAGTCCCGCCCGCCGCGCCACCCGCCTACGTTTCGCTTGGCGAAACTACGGCGAGGTGCCGCGCCGTAGCTCCGGGAGCGAAGGCGGGTAGCCCTACGCCAACACGGGAGCCGGTCCGGCCGCGAGTCACTGCCTCATGCGCAGGATGACCTTGGCGAGCATGCGCCGTCGCTCCCACGGTCCTTTCTTCCGCGCGGCGATCTGGGCCTGAAGCGCCTCCTCCGATTCCGGCGGAAGTGTCTCCGGCACCCGCCTGCTCAGGCGAACCGCCTGGGTTGGACAGGTGGTCACGCAGAGCCCGCAACCAATGCACCGATTCGGATCGATCCGCGCCGGGCGCTTGGCGCGGGGCAGCGTCGCCGCGCCCACCTGGCAACGGGTCACGCATTTTCCACAGTGCCGGCAGATCGCGCGGTCGATTTCGGCGCGAAAATTGCTGGTCCAGAAATCGAGGGGATGGGGCAATGATTTCTGCAGCGAGAGCATTCCGCAGCAGCATCCGCAGCAGGAGCAGACGAACCCCGGACGCCGGGCGTTGGCGGGTTGCACCACGAGGCCGTCGTCCTCGTTCCGCTGGAGAATCTCCAGCGCCTCCTCGCGGGTTACTTCGCGGCCGTGATGGCGTCGCCGCACCATGGCGGCCATGTCGTCGAAGGCGAGGCAGGTCTCCAACCGCGAGGTCTGATGGCAGGGTTTGTTCTTCAGGGTCATGCGCTGGCGGCAGATGCATTTGAGCACGACGAAAGGACCGCGGGCCTCCGCCACGATCGCCCGGATCTGGTCGTAGGTGGCGACATTGTGCTCCACCGGAATGCTCTGGTTGACCGGGATCGTCCGCATCTGCGGCGGGCTGACGGCCAGCAGCGATGCCCCGTAGCTCAAGGATTTCATGTAGGCTTCGGCGTCCGCCGCGAATTCTGCCGCGAGCTCGCCGTCCTGACTCTCGTACATGCCGATCACCAGCGGCAAAAGGCACCAGTGGTCGACGCCGCTTCGCTCCTTCCAGCCAATCGCACCCTTCGCGAACATGCGGTCAAGCAGCCGGGCGGTTTGCCCGGCCGAGAACTCCGCGGCGGTGCGGGCGACGACTGCCGCCAGTGGCAGCGGCTGATAGGAAAGGTGCCGGGCCACCCGTGCCTCATCGGGCGCGAACATCCGCCGAAGAAAGCGAAGATCGGCGCCCGACCAGGTGGCCGGGAATCCCACCGGCTGCCGGTCGAGCTGCTGCTGCAGCTGGCGGTAGACTCGCTTTTGATCGGTCACCGGGCATCTCTATTGCGGGGTCAGTTGGGCGGACTTTCGCGCCGAGCCTGCCCGTGCCTGGCGCCGGCGACAAGGCGCGAGTTTCGAGAACAGCCGAAGTGCGCGCACTAGCGCTTGGGCCTTGCCGTGGACGGGATTCCGACGAAACTCGCCCCATGGTCAAGATCACCGGAGAATATCGGGGCGATCTGCATTGCGTGGCGACGCACGGGCCGTCGGGCCGGACGCTGGAAACCGACGCGCCGGTCGATAATCAGGGTCGCGGCGAAACATTTTCGCCGACCGATCTGATGGCCACGGCGCTCGGGACCTGCATCCTCACGACCATTGGCATCGCCGCCCGGCGCCTCGGCCTCGAACTCAAGGGCGCGCGTTTTGAGGTGGAGAAGGTGATGTCGACGGGCATGCCGCGGCGCATCGTGCGCCTCGCGACCCACGTGTGGCTGCCCGTGCCACGCAGCGCCGATCCGGATGAGGAACTGGAGCGGGCCGCGCGCACCTGCCCCGTGCACAAGAGCCTGCATTCGGCGATCGCCGTGCCGATCGTGCTCCACTGGCAGGAGTGATGTTACCCCAAGGCGGACCGGGCCCGGGACCGGCCGGAGCGCGGCGCCGGATGGAATCTGGACGCGCGGATCCGCGGCGGCGTCAGCCCGGACCACTGAACTGATACAGGGTATTGAAGATGAGCTCGATTTTCCCCACCCAGACGCGGACCTTGATCCGGCCGTGATCGACACCCGGGCCCGCCGGCACCGCGCGGCCCTCCACCCGGCGTTCCTCCCCGTCACCGTTGATGGCCTGTCCCTTGAAATAGACGATTTCGCCGCGCGCGAGCCGGCGCAGACTTTCGTCGGCGAACTCGATGGCGATACGACCGCGCTCATTGTAGAAGAACAGGGGAAGGACGGTCGCCCTGTATTCGGACCTGTAGACGCCGCCATGGCGCAGGAACGGCGGGATGGTCAGACTGACGCTGCCGACATAGATCGAAGTCGAGGTCGGGTCGACCGTCACCCGGGAAAACCGTTGGCCCAACGGGGCGGCCGGGGCCGGAGGCGCCGCGGTTTCTTCCGCCGCCGCCGCAACGGCCAGCAGGGCGACAATGGCAGTGGCATGGACGGCGCGCCGCAACACGCGCCCACTCTGGGCGCTGGCCTTCGCCGGGCAACCAATCTTTCTAATTGCTCCCGGTCGCACCCGGCGAATTATCGTCGGGCGTATGGCCAGGAAAGCTCAAGCCACGTGGGGCGGGCGTTTCTCGGGAACTCCGTCGGCGCTCATGGTGCGGTTCAGCGAATCGGTCTCGTTCGACCGTCGCCTCGCCGTATTTGACCTCCAGGGCAGCAGGGCCCACGCCGCCATGCTCGCGCACGCGGGGCTCCTCTCCCGGCGGGAGCGCGATGCCATCCAGGCCGGCCTCGACGGCCTCCGACGCGAGATCGAGGCGGGGCGTTTCCGCTGGAAGACCGAGCTTGAAGACGTGCACATGAACATCGAGCAGGCGCTCGTGAAACGCGTGCCGGCTGCCGCCAAGCTGCACACCGCCCGCAGCCGCAACGATCAGGTGGCGGTGGACATGAGGCTGTTCTTCAAACAGGCCTGCACCGAGTTGCAGGCGCGGCTGCGCGACGCCGGGCGCGCGCTGCTCGGCGCGGCCGAGGCGAATCGCCATGTGCTCATCCCCGGCTACACCCATCTGCAGCGGGCGCAGCCGGTGCCGCTCGCGCACCACCTGCTGGCGTGGCTCGAGATGCTGGAGCGGGACCACCAGCGCCTGGCGGACGTGGCCGATCACGCCAATTGGTGTCCGCTCGGCTCGGGCGCGATCGCCGGGACCACGCTGCCGATCGAGCGCGAGTTCGTGGCCAAGGCCCTGGGATTCGTCGACGACCGCGGCCGGCCGCGGCTCACCCAGAACTCGATGGACGCGGTGGCCGATCGGGACGTGTTTGTGGAGTTCGCCGCCGCCGCCGCGCTCATCGGGGTCCACCTCTCCCGCATCGCCGAGGACCTCATCCTGTGGGCGAGCACGGAGTTTGGCTTCGTGTCGCTGCCCGACGCCTTTTGTACCGGTTCCTCGCTGATGCCGCAGAAGAAGAACCCCGACGCCTGCGAGCTGCTGCGGGGCAAGGCGGCGCGGCTGCAGGGCAACCTGCAGACGCTGCTGACCCTGACCAAGGGTCTGCCGCTCACGTACAATCGCGATCTTCAGGAAGACAAGCCGCCGGTGTTCGACAGCTTCGACCAGACGGCGCTCGGCTTGGAGGTGCTGGCCGGCGTGCTGGCGGGCCTCCGCGTGAACGCCGCGCGGTGCGCGACCGCGGTCGCCGATCCCAGCCTGCTGGCCACCGATCTGGCGGATTACCTGGTGCGCAAAGGGGTGCCTTTTCGCGAGGCCCATCAGGCGGTGGGCGCCGCCGTCCGGCTGGCGGAGAAACACGGTGTTCCGCTCGATGGCTTGAAACTCGCGCAGGTCCAGGCGGTGCACCGGGCGTTCGGTCCGGATTGGGTCCGGGTTTTCAAACTCCGGCAGGCGATGGCGAAGCGCCGGGGCACGGGCATGCCCGGACCGAGCCAGGTCCGGCTCCAGCTGGCCCGCTGGCGGAAGCTGCTGGCCGGCCGGTGAATCGCGGAGACGGCACATGAGCTGGCGGTCAACGCGGACGGGGCCCGGATCTCCGGTGACCGACGAAGCGGCCGGCCGGCGTCCGCGTTTGGTCCCGGTCTGATTCGTGATTCGCCCAGTCGCGCCATGTCCTCGATTCGCATCCTGTCCGACCGGGTGGCCAACCAGATCGCCGCCGGCGAAGTGATTGAGCGGCCCGCCGCCGTGGTCAAGGAACTGGTCGAGAACGGTCTCGATGCCGGCGCCACGCGCATCGAGGTGGAATTCCGCTCCGGCGGGCGGGCCTACATCCGGGTCGAGGACAACGGTTCGGGAATGGACCGCGACGATGCCCTGCTCGCCCTGGAGCGGCATGCGACCAGCAAGATCGCCGAGGCGGCGGATCTCGACCGGCTGGCCACGTTTGGGTTCCGGGGCGAGGCCCTACCCTCGATCGCCAGCGTCTCGCGCTTCGAACTGCAGACCCGGACGGCCGGCGACGAGGCGGGCACGGAGATCGTCGTCAACGGCGGCAAGTTCGTGCACGTGCGCGACTGCGGCCGGCCGGTGGGCACGCGGGTCGTGGTCTCCCAGTTGTTCAATTCCGTGCCGGCCCGCCGCAAGTTTCTCAAGAGCGACGCCACCGAGAGCGCGCACATCATTCACTGCGTCCGGCTCTATGCCCTGGCCTGTCCCCAGGCGGCGTTCACGCTGATCGAAGACGGGCGCGGCATCTTTCGTTCGCCGGAGTGCGCGACGACGGCCGACCGCGTGGCGGAGATTTTCGGGCGGCAGATCGCGGAGTCACTGCTCGCGGTCGAGTTGACCGAGCCCGGGATCAGCTTGCACGGGCTGGTCGGGCGGCCCGGGGTGGGACGGGCCACGCGCCACGAGATGATCACCTTCGTGAATCAGCGGCCGGTCGACAGCCGGACGCTGAGCTATGCGCTGATTGAAAGCTACCACGAGTCGATCCCGAAGGGGCGCTATCCGCTGGCCTTTCTCTTTCTCGATCTCGATCCGGCGGCGGTCGACGTCAACGTGCATCCGGCAAAACGCGAAGTGCGTTTTCGCAACGAGGCGCAGGTGCGCGCCCTGGTGATCCGGGCGGTGCTGGCGCGGTTGCGGGATTTTAGTGAAGCTTCGCTGGCCGGATCAGTCGTGGAAAAATTGCCGGAAACGGTCCCCAGTGCCCCCTTCCCGGCCGCCGCGAGCGGCGCTGTGGCGACCGCGGAATCCCGCATCGCCGCCCCGTTTCCGGCGTACCGGCCGCCGCCGATCCACCCCGCCGCGCCCGGGTGGGCGGGAACCCCGGCGGTCCCGTTCGCCCCGCCCGCGTCGCGGATGGAACTCCCGCGAGCGGCGGTGGGCTGGCGCTATTTGGGTCTGGCGCATGGGGTCTATGCGCTGTTCGAGACCGATGCGGGTCTGATGCTGCTCGACCGCCGCGCGGCGCACGAGCGCATATGGTACGAGCGGCTTCGCGAGCAATTCGCCGCCGGCCGCGTGGGCACCCAGCGCCTGTTGCTGCCGGTGCCGGTCGAACTCGACGCCATTGCGACGGCGCTGCTCCTCGACCGCCTCGCCTTCCTGGGGGCGCACGGTTTCGAGATCATGGAGTTCGGCCGCCATTTCTTTCGGGTGGAGGGCGTGCCGGAATGGATGGATCCCGCCGACGTCGAGCCGTTCCTGCGCGACCTGCTGGGCGCGTTGCGCGAGGGGCTGCTCGTCGCGAAAGACCTGGACTTGGCGCGGGAGGAACTGGCGCGACTGGCGGCAGTCCGGGCGGTCCGGATGCCGGAGGGCGTGAGCGAGGCCGAGATGCATTCGCTGGTGGCGCAGCTGTTCTCCTGCCGCCAGCCGCTGACCAGCCCCGCCGGGCGACCGACGTGCATTGAGCTGAGCCACGGCGAACTCGCGCGCCGTTTCCAGAAATGATGCGCGGGCGGGGCGAGGAGCCGGCCCGAGGCCGGGGATTGCCTGGTTGACGGCCGCCGGCCCGAGCAGCGGTCATGGGACCAGGTGCGGGAATGGGCCGGCCCGGCGGGTGTATCAGAGTGTCAAATACTCGGGCGCGCGGCGCGCCCCCGGGTGGAGTGGGGCGCGGGGCGGAGGCGAACCGGAAGCCGGATTCCCGTGGCGGGATGGCGGCCACCCGGCGGCAGGCGGGGGAATGTAATTGATTGGGGGACAGGCAGAAAGAATCTTTCCGAGCCAGGGGCAAGAAAGTGCTTGATTCACGCATCCCCGGTTTCATTGTGCCCCTTCCTTCTTCCAACGTTCTGCGCCGTATCGGGCAGGGCGAAAGAAGGCAAATCCGCGAAGGCGCCCCGGCTTTGGCGATGCTGATTCCGATCGGTCGGGAAAAGTGTTGACGAGGAAAACACCGAGCGCCTTAGTGGACATCTTTCCCTCGGAGGGAAGAGGTTCTTTGAGATTTACTTTGTGCGATTGATTGGGACCCCCAATCAACCTTTAACAAGATAGAAAACAACGCGTGTGAGAGTAATCTCACGCGCAGCGTAGTTCATGAATCACTAGGTTCTGAACTCTCTTTTCGGAGAGTTTGATCCTGGCTCAGAATGAACGCTGGCGGCGTGGTTAAGACATGCAAGTCGAACGGGATGAGCGGTGTAGCAATACATTGTTCATTCAGTGGCGAACGGGTGCGTAACACGTGAACAATCTACCTCCAAGAGGGGAATAGCTCGCCGAAAGGCGAATTAATACCCCATACAGTTGCCTCTCGCATGAGGGGCATACCAAAGTCGGGGACCGCAAGGCCTGACGCTAGGAGAGGAGTTCGCGGCCTATCAGCTAGTTGGCGAGGTAACGGCTCACCAAGGCTAAGACGGGTAGCCGGTCTGAGAGGATGATCGGCCACACTGGAACT
>CAZAFS010000102.1:0-9219 GCA_964484165.1 uncultured Opitutaceae bacterium
CTCATCCTCGGCGCGCTCAGCTCGGCCATCCTCCTGTTCGGCATCGTCCTGCTCTACGGCGCCGCCGGTGCGGCCGCTTCGCCGGGGGCGCTGCCCGGCGCCGCGGCCGAGCCGATGAACTTCAGGGTCCTGCGCGACTTTCTCGCCGCCAACCCGGACAATTTCCTCGCCAACGTCGGCGCCATGCTCGTGCTCGCCGGTGTGGCCTTCAAGATCGGCGTCGTGCCGTTCCAGATCTGGATCCCCGACGTCTACCAGGGGGCGCCCACGCCGGTGACGGCCTTTCTTGCGGTCGCCTCCAAGGCCGCCGGATTCACCGTGCTGCTGACGCTCGTCCTGTATGTCTTCGCCCCGCTGCAGGAGGTGCTCATCCCGGTGCTGTCGGTGACGGCGGCGGCGACCATCCTGCTCGGCAACCTGGCGGCGCTGCCCCAGCGCAACGTCAAACGCCTGATGGGACTCTCCGGCGTCTCGCACGCCGGCTATCTGCTCATCGGCGTGATCGCGGCGTATCGCGAACCGCTGGCGCTGGGCGCGGTTTATTTCTACCTGCTGGTCTACCTGCTGGCCTCGTTCGCCGTGTTCGCGGTGATGGCGCACGTCGCGCGCGGCGACGACGCCGATCAGGACCTCGGGCAGTACGCGCGCCTGGCCCAGGAGCGGCCGTTTCTGGGGGCGGTGCTGGCCGTGGGGCTGGGCTCGCTGGCCGGCATTCCGCCGCTCGCGGGCTTCATGGGCAAGCTGCTGATCTTCATCGTCGCCTTCAAGAGCGGCCTCTACGGCCTGCTGGTCGTGGCCGTTGCCGGCGTGATCATCTCGATCTACTACTACTTTGGGTGGATCAAGGCGGCGTTTTTCCCGGCCGGGGCGATGCCGCCCGCGGCGGACGGGACCGCGGCGCCGGCCGCGGCGCGCGTCGGCTGGGTGGCCGGCGCGGCCATGATCGTGCTGGCGCTGGCGTCGGTCGTGCTCGGCTTCTATCAGGGGCCGCTGGGCACATGGCTGACGTTGCGCTGAGGGGCGCGGTCGCCCCGGACCAACCCGGGACCCGGCGGAGCGTGCTTCGCCATTGCCTTCCGGGCGCGGGCCGTTTGCTCTCTGGAATCCGCCCCGCCGCATGAAAGTCACCGGACTCGCCCTTGTGCCGCCGCCGACCGCCGCCGATGCGCCGCGGGTCACGCCGGAGCTGCTGGCGTCGGTGCTGGCCCGCTACTCCCGCAGCAACGAGGGGCTGGCGAAAATCCTGGAGAAGGTGGACGTCACCCATCCCGACGAATCGATCGACCGCATCCTGCGGTTTGTCGACTACGGCCACGCCTCCATCGGCGGCCTCACCGGCGGGCTGGCCGTGGCGGTTGACGACGTCTCAATGTGGCTCGCCTACAAGTTGTTTGAGATCTCGCCGATGGCGGACGGCCAGGAATCGAGCACCCGCTACATCGCGATGGAGGCGGCCAATCTGCCGTCGCCTGAGGAACTCGGCATCCCCGCCGATCTCACGCCGCGATGGCGCGATCTCATGGTCCGGGCCTTTGCCGCCTATCACGCCGAGTACGCCCGGCTCGAGCAGCTGGGCCGGGACGAGCCGGCGCGCGTGCGCGTGTCCCGGGACGCCAAGCCGGCCGTGGTGACGCGGATCCGCCGCAATTACGCCCTCGACCGGGCGCGCTACTTCGTGCCCTTCGCCACCCGCACCAACCTCGCGCTGGTGCAGACGGCGCGCATGTGGGCGCAGACGGTGACCCACCTCGATTCGTTGCCGCAGCCCGAGGCGCGGGCAGCGGCGACGGCCATCCGCGCGGAGCTGATCAAGTTCTCTCCGCGCCTCCTGCGCCACAGCCAGGCGCAGCCGTCCTATCAGGAGCAGGCGCGCCAGGAGCTGGCCGACGCCGTGCGTCTCGGCCGCGAGCGCCTGTCGGCGGAGGCGCTGCCTGACGCGGTCTGGGTGAGGGTCGACTGCGACACGCCGCCCTGGCTGCCGGAGGCCCAGCCGGTCGCCGAGGCCCTGCGTCACCGCGCCAACCGTTACGGTCAGTGCGGTTCCGCCATTCGTCGCATGCGGGTCACGTTTGCCTGGAACAACCTGGCCATCGCCGAGCTGCGCGACCTCAACCGCCATCGCACGGGTCACCGTTACACGCCGCTGATCCAGGCCGGCTTTTATCTGCCGCCCGAGGTGCCGCGCGCGCCGCACGCGCCGTTGCTGGCGGACCAGGGTGCACTGACGCGCGAACTCCTGGAGCGGGGCTCGCCGGCCTATGTCTACTCGCTGCTGCTGGGCGCCCAGACGCCGTTCGAGCACAGCACCCACGCCGACAAGTTCATTTACGAAGCCGAGTTGCGCACCGGCATGGGTGCGCATTTCCGCTACGCGGAACATCTAAGTGCCGCACTGGGAGAGTATTTCAAGTTCGTGCCGGAAGCCAGGGCCTGGGTGGTGGAGGGCACGGCCGAGCCGGAGTGAGCCGCACGTCCGCAACCCATGCGGTGAAAATTAACTTGCGAATCGGCGTCGACTGAAAAGATTTTAATAGCTGCAAATCATGCTCTTGCCGGACGGCATTCGGTTGGGCGCAAGGCCCGCGGTACCCCATTGCCCGGCGGGACCATCACCTCCCTCCTAGTCCTCGCTTTGCCTCAGTGCCCCGTAACCATGCGCGCGTTCAAGGTCCTGCAGTTCAACATGCAGTTCGGGCAGAACTGGAACGAGGCCAGCCCTGACGATGCGCCTGTCAATCTCGACTTAACAATCGGAGAGCTGCGCAGTCACGACGCGGACATTGTCCTCCTGCAGGAGGTCGAGAAGGCCCGTCCCGGCGGCGTGCAGCCCGAGCCGCCGCCCAATTTCACCCGGATCCGCACGGCCCTCTCCGGTTACGACACCTTTTTCTGCTACCCCAAGGCCGATCCGCGCGAGCTGCCCTTTGGCATCGGGCTGGCCATCCTGGCGAAGACGCCCCTGTTCGACACCGTGCGCCGCGATCTGCCCTCGCCGGCGTTGGAGTTCGACTTCCAAGGGGAGAAGAAAACGCCCACCGACCGCCTGCTGATCGGCGCCAAGACGGTCATGGACGGACGGACGCTGCAGATCTTCAACACCCACCTGCTTGCGTTCTTCATGATCAACGCCAGCAGCGAGGAGCATACCAGTCAGCGACAGTACGTGGTCGACGAGTTGCGGGCGTCCACGGGGCCGGTCCTGTTCGGCGGCGATTTCAACGTGAGCAAGCACGACTCGCTGGTCCGGCAGTTTGGCAACGTCGGCTACCGCACGGTGCAAACCGCCGTGGCCACCTGGCGCCGCCGCCCCTACGTGCTCGACCACCTGTTCTACAATCGCCGCCTGCGGCCGGTGAGCCATGCCGTGCGGCAGACCCCGGCTTCCGACCATCACGTGCTGGTGGCGGAGTTTGAGTTTGCCGACTGAAGGGTCACCGGGGCCCGGCCGGCGCGGGTTCCACGCGGGTGGGAGACTCAGGGTCGCGGCGGGGTTTCGCGGCGCACTTTCTCCTTTTCGGCGTCCTTTTCCTCCTCGAGGCGGGCCCGTTCGTTCGCAAGCTGCTTCCTGATCTTCTCGGCCTCCTCCGCGTTGCCGGCTGTCAGCGTATCCTCCAGCTGCTTGCCCAGGAAGATCTCCCGCTCGGCAACCTTGCCCCGGTAGATCCGGTCGATCTCGGCCAGCCGGCTTTTTTGTTCGGACGTGAGCGGCCGGCCCGCCTGCGGGTCCGAGGCCCGGAGGCGTTCCATGGCCAGTTCATAGGCGCTTTTCATGATGGCGGACTGGGTATGACGGAACACACCGGGGGCGGAGCGTAAAGCGCAATTCGCGCGCGGTTCGCCGCGCGGCGGAAATCAGGTGCCGTAGGCCACGGCCAATAGCAGCAGGAGGGCCACGAGAATGAACGGCGGCCAGAACCCGCCGCGCTCCCGCCGCCACCGCCAGGCGCTCCCGGCCAGACAGGCCGCGAGAAGCGCGGCGTGACCGGCGGGCCCCAGCCACTCCGGCCGGAAATGGGCGGGGACAAAGACGCCGCGGATCGTCGTGGCGCCGCGCAGGAAGCCGTCCATCAGCCACAGCACCAGCGCCCCGGCATGGTTGAACAGCGCGCTGCCCGCCGCGAAACCGCACAGACCGCAGAGCAGGGAGGCAAAGCCGGCGCCGATGACGACGGAAGAAGCCGGGATCAAGAGGAGATTGGCCAGCAGGGCGCCGGGGGTGAACAGCTGGAAAAACTGCACGCTGGTCAGCATGCTGACCAGCATCGTCGCCAGGCCGATGCCGAGCAGCCCGAGAAACCAGCGCCAGCCGTTCGCGCGCCAGCGTTGGTGCCAGCGCCAGGTGGCCTCGGGCAGACTCGCGAACAGCGGCCAGCGCGCCTGCAGGGCCTCCGCCAGGGGCACGCCGAGCAGCAGCAGCACCGCGACGATGCCATACGACATCTGGAAGCTGGCGCTGAACAATTGCATGGGATCGGCCACGAGGACGAGCCATGCCGACGCGGCGAGCGCGGACAGAATGTTGCCTGGCCGCCGCAGCGTGAACGCGGCGATGACGAGCGCGCACATCAGGAACGCCCGCACCGCCGAGGGACTCGCCCCGGTGATGTCGACGTAGAGCCAGAGCGCCGTGAGCCCCACGGCGGCCGCCGGCAGGCGGGGCACGTGCAAGAGATGCAGCAGGGTCTGCAGGCAGAGCGCGATGATGGTGATTTGCTGGCCGCTGATCGCGAACAAATGCAGCGTGCCGCTGCGCATGAAGAGGCCCTTCTGATCACCGCTCAGCTCCTGCACCTGGCCCAGCATCATCGCGCGGAGGATCGCGGCGAGGGCGGGGTGATCGTCGAGCCCGGCGCCCAGGATCGCATGCAGCCGGTCCATGGCGCGGTGGCAGAAACGCTGGTAGGCCGAGGGCGGAGCGACCTCGCGCAGCACGCGCCCGCGTGTGAGTTTGAAGTTCATGCCGGCGTTCACCAGGTAGTCCGTGAAGCCCCGGCCGGCGGCATGGCGCGGCAGCACCTCCAGGACGCCGAGCACCTCGATCTTTTCGGAACGGAGCGGCGGCGCGGCGCCGCCGGGGAGGAGCAGCGAGAAATAGAGTTTCTGGCCCACGAGATCGCGCAGGTGCGTCCCGGCGTCCGTCACCACCGCGAGCCCGTTCAGCCGCCCGCCGCCCTCCGGCGCGGCGAAGACCTGGGTGACGCGCAGGGTAAGGCGGGCCTCGCGCGGCGGCAAATCGTTCCAGTCGGCCAGCCGGGCCAGGCGCACCTGGAAAAAAACCATGCCGGCCAACGCCATCGCCAGACCCAGGGTCGGAGGCCAAAGCCGCCGCCCAACCGCGCGCGTGCTCCAGGCGGCGGCGGCGGCGACCAGGATCAGGAGACCCGCGCCGGCCAGCAACGCCCCCGGAGCGGCTTCCAGGAGCTTGCCGGCCGACAGCCCGGCGATCAACGGCAGCAGGAGCCACAGCAGGGGCGCGCGATAGCCATGGCGGCCCAGGCTCATGGCTCACGGTCGGTGGTTGATGAAGTGCCGGCCGCCGACCGTCAGGCTTTGCTCCAGACCCCGCCGGAGGTAGGTTCGGGCCGCCGCGACCGCCCGGTTCAGGTCCAGGCCGAGCGCCAGGTTGGCGGCGATCGCCGCCGAGAGCGTGCAACCGCTGCCATGCGTGTCGACGCCGTCGAGCCGGTTCGAGGCATACGTGCGGATCTCGCCATCCGGGGTCACCAGCACGTCCGTGAGATCGCCGCCGGGCAGATGGCCGCCTTTGACCAGAAAGGGGACGCCGTAACGACGGGTGAGCTTGCTGCCGGCGCAGCTCATCTCGGCGGCGGTGGTGGGTTTTTCGCCCAACAGCACCCCGACCTCATCGAGATTCGGCGTGACCAGGGTTGCCAGTGGCAGGAGCTGGTCGCGCACCGCGGCCAGCGCCTCGGGCCGGAGCAGCACGGCGCCGCTCGTCGCCACCATCACCGGATCGATGACCGCCGGGATCTGCCGGTGCGTCCGGAGAAAGTCCGCCACCACGCCGATGATCGCGGCGGAGTACAGCATGCCGGTCTTGAGCGCGCGCACCGTGTAGTAGCGGTCGATCTGCGCGATCTCCTCGGCGACGAAGGCGGCCGGCAGCGCTTCGATCGCGGTGACGCCGTCGGGATTCTGCGCCGTCAGGCAGGTGACGGCGGTCGTGCCGAAAACCTCGTGCGCGGCAAACGTCAGCAGGTCGGCTTGGATGCCGGCGCCGGCGCCGCTGTCGGAACCGGCGATGGTGAGGACGACGGGGCGGTCGGCGGAGGTCATGGTGATTTTCCTAGTCGGTAATTTCGCTTAATCGAACACATTTTCAAGAAGCCTTTCCAACCGCGGGATTTCCTGCCAAGCAGGGATCGGCATGAATCGCGGCGAGCAGGACGAGCTGTTTGTCCCGGAGGAGCCGGCGCCGTCCCCGGGTGCGCCGGGTCCCGGGTCCGGCGGCCGCCGGCGCGCGGCCCAGCCGCTCGCCGCCCGCATGCGTCCGCGCACGCTGGCCGAAATGGTGGGGCAGGAGCACATTCTGCAGCCCGGGGCGCTGCTGCCGCGCCTGGTGGCGGCCAACCGCTTTGGCAGCCTTATTTTCTATGGTCCTCCGGGCAGCGGCAAGACCTCGCTGGCCGAGGCCATTGCCCGCGAAACGAGCAGCCGGTTTGTTCGCATCAACGCCGTGTTGTCCAACGTGGCCGAATTGCGCGACGTTCTGGCCGGCGCGCGCCGCCGGCCGGAGGCGGCCACGATTCTGTTCATCGACGAGCTGCATCGTTTCAACAAGGCCCAGCAGGACCTGCTGCTGCCCGATGTCGAGGAGGGCAGCGTGCGCCTGATCGGCGCCACCACGCACAACCCCGGCTTTTATGTCAATCCGACGCTCCTCAGCCGCAGCCACCTGTTCCGGCTGGACCCGCTGACTCCCGCGCATGTGGTCGCGGTGTTGAAGCGCGCGCTGACCGATTCCGAGCGGGGTCTCGGCGCCCGCGGCTGCACCGCCGCGGACAAGGTGCTGCTCGACCTCGCGAATCTCTGCGACGGCGACCTGCGCCGGGCGCTCAACGCCCTGGAGGTGCTCGTGCTCAGTCTGCCGGAGAAGGCCGCCGTCACGGCCGCTGAGCTGGAGATCTTCGCGCGCGAGCGCCGGATTCGCTACGATGCCGACGAGGATGAGCACTACGACACGATCTCGGCCTTCATCAAGAGCTGCCGGGGCGGCGATCCTGATGCGGCGCTCTACTGGCTGGCCAAGATGCTGGCCGGTGGCGAGGACCCGCGGTTCATCGCGCGCCGCCTGGTGATCCTGGCCTCCGAGGACGTCGGATTGGCGGATCCCCAGGCGCTGCCGCTGGCGGTGGCCGCGCACCACGCGGTTGACTTCATCGGCCTGCCCGAGGCCGAACTGACCCTGGCCCACGCCACGCTCTACATCGCGACCGCGCCCAAGAGCAATTCGGCCACCCTGGCGCTGGGCGCGGCGAAATCGGCGCTGACCGGCCAGGCGGTCCAATCGGTGCCGGTGCACCTGCGCGACTCCGGGGGCCAGGCCTCCAAACGCCTGGCGCATGGCCGCGATTATCTCTACAGCCATGAATTCGCCGAGGGCATCTCGGGCCAGGATTATCTGGCCAAGCCGCTCACCCTGTACGTGCCGAAGACGGCCGGGGCGGAGGCCGGCGTCGCCGAGCGCCTCGCGCGGTGGAAAAAGCTCAAGGCGGAACTGCAGGGCAGGCGGCGCCCCAAGGCTTGAGCCGGGGCGGCGGCGTCCACCGGCTGCAAAATCGGCGTAAACCGGACCAAGGCGGCGGGGATGCGGCTTGCGGGCGCGAGGGGGAGTGCTAGCTTGTCCCGCGGTCCTTTTTCACCATGAAACCGAACGCCTCTTTGATGAAAGCGCTGCTGGTGGCGGTGTCATTGGGTGCCGCGGTGCCCCTCGTGGCCGAGAACGCTCCGGCCGGCGGCGCGCCAAAGGCGGACGCGGGCAAAGGCACGGCGGCACCTGCAGCCAAGAAGGAGGCGGAGGCCAAAATCAACGGCCTCGTGTTGACCCGGCCCAAGGGCGGCTACCTCGGCCTCACCCTCGAGGGCAACAATTTCAAGCTCTCCTTCTACGACGCCAAGAAGAAGCCGGCCAAGGTGGACATGGTGCGGGCGACGGCGCGCTGGCCGGTGCATTACAAGGTCGGCGACGAGCACGCGGTGCTGCTGCCGGCCGACGACGGCACGGCGCTGGTTTCGCCGCACTACGTCCGCCCGCCCTACGCGTTCAAGCTGTATCTCTCCCTCTTTGCCGCGGGCAGCGAGCAGGCGACCGAGAGCTACGTCATCGACTTTCACCAATGACGGCGCGGCCGGGCGCCCCGCGGGCGGTTGACACCCGCTGAACTTCGCGAGAACGTGGGCGCCTTTTCACCGTGTCTGCCGCCGATACCAGCCTGCCGTTCGATTCCGTCGAGTCCGCCGTGGCGGAGGTTGCCGCCGGCCGGTTGGTCATCGTGGTGGACGACGAAGACCGCGAGAATGAGGGCGACCTGATCATGGCGGCGGCCAAGGCCACCCCCCAGGCGGTGGGAATGATGATCCGCTACTGCAGCGGGATCGTCTGCGTGCCCATGGTGGAGGCGCAGCTCAAGCGGCTGGGGCTCAACTCGATGGTGGTGCAGAACCGTGAGTCGCAGCGCACGGATTTCACCGTGAGCGTCGATGCCGCCGCCGGGATCACCACCGGCATCAGTGCCCCCGACCGCACGCAGACCATCCGGATTCTAGCGGACCCGCAGGCACGGCCGGACCAGCTGGTCCAGCCGGGGCACGTCTTTCCGCTGCGCGCCCGGCCAGGCGGCGTGCTGGAGCGGGCGGGCCACACCGAGGCCGCGGTCGATCTGGCGGTCCTGGCGGGCCTGCCTCCGGCCGGCGTGCTCTGCGAACTGGTCAACGACGATGGCACGGTGCAGCGCCTGCCGGAACTCCTCGCCTTCAAACGCCGGTTCGGCCTGCGGATGATTTCCATCGCGCAACTCATCGAAGACCGCGTCAAACGCGACCAGCTGGTGGAACTCGTGTGCGTCAAGCCGGTGGCGACGGATTTCGGGGATTTCACGCTCCACGTTTTTCGCGGCACGCTCGACGGCCGCCAGCACCTGGCCCTGACCACGGGGCGGCTCGGCCCCGAACCGACGCTGGTGCGCGTGCACAGCGAGA
>CAZAFS010000103.1:0-9174 GCA_964484165.1 uncultured Opitutaceae bacterium
TCCTTTGTGTCCAGTCCGGTGTGTCCGAACTTGGTGCAGATCACGGCCTCGTGGCGGCGCCCGCGCAACGCGCGCCCGAGCAACCGTTCGCTGGCGCCGTCTCCGTAATTGGGCGCGGTGTCGAAGAAATTGCAGCCGGCATCCAGCGCCGCCTGCACCAGCCGGATCGATTCGGTTTCATCCGGGCCGCCCCAGAGCGGATTGTTGAGCTGCCAGGCGCCGAAACCGATGCCGCTCACCCGAAGGCCAGTATTGCCGAGCAGGCGCTGTTGCATGGTTGGAGGCGGGGCGGGGGCGCAACTTCAACGGCACCGGCGGCCGTCAGCTCCCGTCGGGACTCGCCGGAATGTCGACCAGTTCGATGCCGTCGCCGGTGCCCAGGTTCCGGGAGTACTGCTTGCGCACCGCATCGTTCCAGTGCTCATGCACCCCCAGGCTCTCCAGGCGCGTGCCATGCCGCTCCGGGTCGTACACGCTGCCGGAGGGGGGCGCCTCCGCGCGCGCCGCCTCGTGGAGGTAGCTGTCGCAATAGGCCAGATCGGCCAGGTTCGGCCATTCGCTCCGCACGAAGTCGATCCCCACCGAGTCGATGGCGACTCCATCCTGCGAGAGCAGGACGCTCGCGGGCCAGGCGCCGTTGAACGGCGGCATGGTCCACCGCAGACGGGGCGG
The DNA here is from genome assembly GCA_964484165.1 of uncultured Opitutaceae bacterium. Lineage (GTDB taxonomy): Bacteria > Verrucomicrobiota > Verrucomicrobiia > Opitutales > Opitutaceae > Fen-1467. The sequence goes on from CAZAFS010000103.1 coordinate 673, forward strand.
CCCGTTTACGAGATCATCGGCGTAAAGGGCATCGATCATGAAAAGGACCGTTTTGGCGCCCATGTCCCTGTGCCCCATGAAGTCCACGAACGTCAGGTAGGACGGGCTGCCGTCGCGCTTTGCCTCGAAGTAATCGTGGAAGTTTTGGTGCCAGTCAGGCTGGATGCTGGTTGCGCCGTACCAGTTCTTCGCACAGAGGGTGACCCCCTGGCCGCCGTGCCCTTTAAGGATCGCCATGTCCACGGCGTAAGTCGCCTCGACGAGACAGGAGGCGATGCCCGTGGCGAGGTGCGTATCCACCGAGAACGGCAGCGCGCCGTCCACGTAGGTCGCCTTGATCCGGCCGTCGCCACCCGCGTGGTCCACGAAGCGCACGCCCGGGAAGACGGCGTGGCTTTTCTCGTAGACATCATCGGTGATGTACCGGCTCGCGTCGAAGACCGTGATGTCGGCCGCCGGCACGCCCGCGCCGTTCACCAGCGTTTTGAGCAGGGCCAGGACGAGTTGCGGCGAAGCATTGATCTCGGGCGTCGAGGCGTGGCTCGCGGCGTTGTTTTCGTTGATCTTGATCGCGATCTTCTCGCCCCGGCGGTAGCCGAGGTCGCCGCGGCCCGCTCGCCGGTTGAAAGCCCGGAACAACGCGTTCCAGGCGTCAGCATCGTCTGCCGTGTCCGAGAGCCGGCGGATGCCGTTCGCCACCAACCCGTCGATAGCCGCCTGGTTGTTGAAGCGGTCTTCCCACCAATCGCCGGTGCGGCCGTCCCAAGAGACCGCCTTCGGGTCGTGCGCCCACACGACCCGGCCGGGCCGCGCGCCGCGCGGCGTGCCAAATGGATGATTGGCCCCGTCCGCCGGCGTCCATGCCGTGGCTGGCTTGGGAGGTGGCGCGACGGGGGGAGCCGCCTCGGCCGCCGGCCGGAAGCCGATCGAATCGAGGTTCATGTTGCCGTTGGCTTCGATCCTCAGCGTCAGCACATGCCGGCCGGCTGGAAGTGATACGGTCGCGGCGTTGGTGAGGAGGGCCCAGTGGTGCCACTGTCGCCAGGCGAGCGGGTCCTTCGGGTCGATCGTCGAGGGGATTTCGATGGTCGCAAGGCGTTGGTCGCCATCGAGCGTCAGGCTGATCGAACCGTTGCCGTTCGCCGTGTACGGGATCGACAGGACATACGCGCCGGACCGTTTCACCTCGACCGTGTAGTTGAGCCACTCGCCCACCGCCGTCCAGCCCACGTAAAGCGAACGCAGGGGCGGCGCGTAACGGTTGAAGGGGTTGTCGTCGATGCCGCCGCCCTTGGTGTACGACAGGTCAACCGCCTCGTGCATGCGGAATTCGTTCAGCGGGTCCCCATTGGCCGGGTTGAGCATGCCGCTGCCGCTATTGACGGCATCGCTGTCATGATAAGCGACGCCCTCCCCGCCGGTATCGTAATACTCGCATTCCACTTTTCCGGGAATAGCGGCCGGCCCGGCAAAATTCGCGTTGGCAAATGGCTTGCCGGCATACCGGGCCAGCCACGGGCCGCCGGCATCGACCCGGTCGCCCGCGCGTGCCGGCGTCGGCCCGAGGAACAAAGGCGCGAGCATCGCTCCAGACAGAGTACGGCACAGCCACGCCGCCAAGGCCCGGGGCCGTGCTGGCGATCGTTTCAAGAAATCACGGATCATCTTCATGGGTTGAGTCTTTCCTTCGGCTGATGCCATTTTTTAGGAATCGTGGCCGCGAATGGCTCCGGAAACGCCCGGCCCTCCGCCGGCGGGTTGGGAACCCGCCCACGATTCATGGTTAAAAGACGGCCGTGATCAGCGCCCCCGGCGGGAGCGTGTACTTGACGAACCGGCCTTCCATCCACAGCCGCATCGGCTGCTCGGTGTCCTTTAGATTCGCCACCAGCACGGCGATCCTGCCGTCCGGGTTCAGAAAAGCCGTGGCGATCAAACTGTCGCTGTTTGACGTGCAGGCGATCCGCCGGGCGCCGGGCCTGACGAACCGGGAGAATTGTCCGAACACATAGTACGGCGGGTTGAAGACCAGTTCCCCGGTGCGCAGATCAGCGGTGACGATGTTCGCGCCGGCCGCGCCGCCCGCATGCCGTGGGCCGCCGCCTTCGTCCAGCAACAGGTTCCAAAAAACCCAGCCGTTGGTCCACCGGTTCAGGTCCATGATCATGTTCTTCGCCAGGCGCCTCGCCGCCGACCACGATCCATTCATGCCGCCTTCCGTGAAGATGAGGCTCTTCTCGGGAAAGGCGTCGTGGACCACTTCTACGTTCTCAAAGTGATCGCCGATGTACCAGTGAAACGCCATTCCCCAGATATATTGCGCGGCCTTGGGGTCCTCGTACGCCACCTGCGCCCGCTGGTACATGATCCCGCGGTTGTGGTCCCAGATCATGAGTTTCACGTCCTGCAATCCCGCCCGGTGCAACGCCGGCCCGAGATAGTCGCGCACAAAATCCCGTTCCTCCGCCGCCGAAAAGATGCACGACTCCCAGACCTGGGTCGCCATGGCCTCGTTCTGGACGGTGATGCCCCAGACCGGGATTCCCGCCGCGCCGTAGGCTTGGAGGTATTTCACAAAATACTCCGCCCAGGTCTGGCGGTACTCCGGCAACAGTTTGCCGCCGTGGAGCATGTCCTGGTTGGTTTTCATCCAGGCCGGCGGACTCCACGGCGACGCGAAGATCTTCAGATTGCCCTTCGCGGCGGCCTGCGCCCGTTGGATCAAGGGAATCCGGTACCGCCGGTCGTGCGCGATGGTGAAGGCTTTCAGGTCCCGGTCGCCGGCGACGTCATCGTAAGTGTACATCTCGTCGGCGTAGTCGCAGCTGTGAATCGTGGTGCGGCACAAGGTGTAGGCGTTGCCCTCCACCGGGTCGAAACACGCCTTGAGGAAGCGTTCCTGGGCCGCCGGGGGCAATTTCGCGAATGTCACGGCGGCGGCATCGGTGAAGGCGCCGCCAAAGCCCTCGATGGTTTGAAACGTCTTGTGGGCGTCGATCATGACCGTCGGGTAATCTTCATCCGGTTGCTCCAGGGGCTCGAAGGCGCTGAACCCGCCGTCCCGGAGCAGATCGTGGGTGGCTTCGGCGGTGATGAACACCTGCGCCTCCAACCGCGGACGCGGCTGGCCGAAGGCCGGAGCCCCGGCGAACGCGCCGGCCAGCATCACGAGGGGAAGCGCCCAACCGCTGGCGCCGGACAAAGTCTTGGTCGGTTTCATGACTTGGGATGAGTTGAGCTGGCGGAAATTGTTGCCCATCGCGTCCGGCCGGGGGTCAGGCGCCCGGGCGCAACGCAAAGACGCGGACGTAATCGATGTAGAAAGTCTGCGGAAACACGGTGGTGGCATCAGGATTGCCCGGCCAGAGGCCGCCCACCGCGAGGTTCAGAAGCAGAAAGAACGGCCGGTCGTTGAAAATCCACTTGGCGTTGGCCGGCAGCACGGCGGGCGTGCAGACGTGGAAGACATGATCGTCCACCGACCAGCGGATTTCATCCGGCAACCGCTCGACGGCAAAAACGTGGTAGCCGTCGGCGAAGGCGCTGCCGTCGGGCAGGGAATAGGCGCGCTGGATCGGATTTCGCCCGGCGTAGCCCGGGCCATGGAGCGTGCCGTAGATCCGTCCGGGCCGGTGGCCGAGGTTTTCCATGATGTCGATCTCCCCGCAGGCCGGCCAATCAACGGCGCCAAAATCGTCGCCGAGCATCCAGCAGGCGGGCCAGATCCCTTGGCCCCGCGGCAGTTTCATCCGCACTTCCACCCGACCATAGGTCATCGCGAACCGGCCCCGGGTCTTGAGGCGCGCCGACGTGTAGCCGCCGCCCGGGGCGCGGACCGCACAGATGGCCAGGGCCCTGCCGTCGGTCGCCTCCGGATCCGCCACCACGCGGGAGTTTTCCCGGGAGTCGGTATAGACCTCCAATTCCCGGTTGCCCCACCCTCCGCCACCCAGGTCGTGGCTCCATTTTGCCGGGTCGGGAGCGGAACCCACCGTTTGATCGAATTCATCGCTCCAGACCGGTGCCGGCGCCGCGATGGCTTGATGTCCGGTCACAGCAAGACCCAAGCCAGTAAGAAAACAAAAGGCTGATTTCATAGGGAATGACCGCGGATGTTCAGACGGCTTGGTCGCGCAACCGGTCGAAATCGGCGGGCACGCACGAGAGCAAGGATGGCCAAGGCCAGGACGAACCATCCTCCCGTTCTGCCCCCGCCGCCGCCACCACCTCCGCCGCCGGACGGAGAAGGTGGGCTGGACGCGGCGTTCACCGCCAGGGTTGCCGTGCTGCTGGTCACACTGCCGGAGGTGTTTGTCGCGGTGACGGTGTAATTGCCGGCATTAGTCGATTGCACATTCGTCAGACTCAGGCTGGCCCCGGTGGCGCCGTTCAGGGCGTTGCCGTTGAAGTACCATTGGCAGCTCGGTGTGGGCTTGCCCGATGCCGTCATGGAAAACTGGACATTGGCGCCGACAGCGACCGTCTGGCTTTGCGGCTGTGTCGTGATGAGAGGAGCAGCGGGGAATATGCCTTGGCGGATGGTCTGGTTGTTAGGTTCGGCGACATAGATGTTGCCGGTGTTGTCCACCGTTATGCCGGTGGGAAAACTGAAGCGGGCGGCGACGCCCACCCCGTCGGCAATCCCGCTGGATCCGGCCATTCCGGCGATGGTGCTGACCGCGCCGGACGGGGTGACTCCGCGCAGGGCGTGGTTATCGGTGTCGGCCACATAGAGATTGCCGGCCGTGTCGACGGCGACGGAGGTGGGATAGTAAAACCGCGCCTGGCTGGCAGGACCGTCGTCGCTCCCGCTATGGCCAGCCAACCCAGCCACGGTGGTCACGGCGCTGGTGGAGGTGACGACTTTGCGGATGGTGTCGTTATTGGTATCGGCCACATAGAGATTGCCGGCGCCATCGAGGGCCAGTCCCTGGGGCCCGTAGAAGCGGGCGGCGGTGCCGGTGCCGTCGGCGGTGCCGCTGACCCCGGCCATCCCGGCGATAATGCTGACCACGCCGGAGGAAGTGACTTTACGGATGGTGTGGTTCAGGGTGTCGGCGACGTAAAGCGTGCCGGCGGAATCGGTCGCGATCCCCGACGGGCCGTTGAAACGGGCGGCAGCACCGTTGCCATCTGCGCTGCCACTGGTGCCGGCCTGTCCAGCCAGCGTCGTCACCACCCCCGCCGACGTGATCACGCGGATGGTGTCATTGTCGGTATCACTGACAGAGACACTGCCGGCACTGTCGACCGCCACACCGGAGGGATGATTGAACTGGACGGCGGTGCCCGTGCCGTCAGCGCTGCCGCTGCTCCCGGCTTTTCCGGCTAGAGTCGTCACCACTCCGGCCGATGTGATTTTCCGGATTGTATGGTTGTCCGTGTCGGCGACATAGACATTACCGGCGCTGTCGACCGCCACATCGGAGGGACGATTGAACTGGGCGGCGGTGCCGGTGCCGTTGGCGCTGCCACTGGTTCCAGCCTGTCCCGCCAGCGTGCTGACGGTCAGCAGGGCATAAACCCGGACATAGTCGACATAGAGAGTCTGGGGAAAGACGGTGGAAGCGTCGGGATTGCCCGGCCAGCTTCCGCCCACGGCGACATTCAGGATCAGGAAGAACGGCGCGCCATTGAAGACCCAGCGAGTGCCGGGCGGGATCGTCGCAGGGGTGCAGGTGGAGTAGACATGACCGTCGACGGACCACTCGATCCGGTCGGGCGACCAGTCGACGGCTACGACGTGATAGTCATCACTGAAAAGCTGGCCGTTGGGCAGCGGGTAAGCGCCCTGCAGACCTTGCGCGCCGGAGTAACCGGGTCCATGCAAGGTGCCATAAACCCGCGTGGGATCCTGGCCCAAGTTCTCCATGATGTCGATCTCACCGCACGTCGGCCAGCCCACGGCGCCGATGTTGTCCCCCAGCATCCAGAAGGCGGGCCAGAGGCCGTCGCCGATAGGCAATTTGAGCCTGGCCTCGATCCGACCGTAGGCGGTCGTGAACAGTCCCTGGGTCTTGAGACGCGCGGAGGTGTAGCCCCCTGCCGCGGTGCGGACTGCGATCACGGCGAGCGCCCTGCCGTCCGTGGCGTCAGGATCAGCCACAACGGCGGAGTTTTCCCGTGTGTCAGTGTACACCTCGAGTTCCTGATTGCCCCAGCCACCGCCGCCCAAATCGTAGTTCCACTTCGTCGGATCAGGGCCTGTGCCCACCGGTTGGCTGAACTCATCGCTCCAGATCAGCGCCGGAGTCGCGGCAGCCAGATGCCCGGTCGCGGCAAGACCCAAGCCAGTAAGAAAACAAAAGGCTGATCTCATAGGGAGAGACCGCGGAAGTTCCGACGGCTTGGTCGCGGAACCAGTCGATATCGGCCGGCCCGCTGGTGTCACCCGCGTCTGGCGCCCACGGGTTGGTTTGAGTCGGGTCATTGGGCCTGCGGCACGGCCTGGGGGTAGAATTCGCGGATGATCGCGGCGAAGGAGGGCTTGGGATTGCGCTCTTCATCAAACACCCCCCAATGCTTCTCGGCGACGCCCGGACCGGTGGCGCGCCCACCGCCCTTCCACGATTCGTCGAACGCCTCGAACAGCAGCGTCACGACCTTGCGGCGGCTCACCCATTGGTAGTGTTGCCGCAGATAGTTCTCCTGCGCGGCGACCGACACCTCGCCCTTCATCAGCGTCCCCTCCCCGCCCGGTCCTTTTCTGCCGGGGTCGTATTCCGTCGCCCATCCGGTCTCGCCCAGGATGATCTGCTTGCCGGGATGAAAGTCCGCCGCGCTGTCGTAGATTTTTTCAGTCCACGCCATGGCCTCGTCCAGTTGACGTCCGTTCCACAGGGCATAACCGTGCAGCATGATGAAATCGACCTCGGCGGCGACGGGCTTCGATGCCTCCTTGTTCCAGAAGTTGTAGTCGTCGGCCGTGGTGACCGGTTGGGTGATCGCACGGCGCGCCTCCCGGATGTAGGCGATGACAAGCGCCGGTTCGCACCGGTGGTCGGACCAATCGACCATGGTTTCGTTGCCGATGTTGACGGCGACGACGATGTCACGAAATTGGTTGGCGAGCCGGATGACACCATCGAGCTGGGCGCGATTGTTCACGCGGCCGGCCGTGTCCTTTTCCGGCACGATCCAAGCGCCCAGAATCACGCGCATGGGCAACTGGTGGCGGCGGATGAGTTTCAGTGTCGTCTCCGCCACGGGTGAAAAGTCATATAGGCGGACGAGCTGCCAGTAACGGTTGGCCAAGCGCAGGTCCTCGAGCACCTGCGCCTCGCTCGGATAACTCTCCCCCGGCGCCTGCCCGGGCCGGAAAGGGCTAAAACAAACGCCATTGCCAATCCATTTGCCATCCAGCTCCGCCTGAAACGGTCGCGCGCCGCCCGGCAGTGTCGCCACGGGCGCCACGGCCGGGGCTGCGGCATCCGCGGCCTGGGCCGGCGCACAGAGGAGCAGCCCGATGAGCAGGCCGCAGCCGAGGCGGCGGATCGCCGGTTCAGGAAAAATCACGTGTGGGAAGACGCTGGAAAATGATTGCATGCAAATGCTGGTGTTGCGCAGCCCGGCGCATGACCGGGCCGCCGTGTGGCATAACCTACCTGCGCGCCGCGCCCGCGTAGGTCTGGATGGCGTGGGCCGGGATGCGGCAGCTGATCGACCCTCCCTCAACCGAGAGGGAAAAAACGGCCGGAGCGTCGGTCGCGTTCAACACCACCGCCACGACCGCCCCGTCGGGGTTCACAAAAGCGACCGACTCCAGAGATTTCGGGCCGCCGGTGGAGACGATGCGCCGTGCGCCGCTCGGCACGAACCGGCTGAACTGGGCGATGTAGTAAAACGAGATTTGGTATTCCGCCCGGCCGGTCCGCACGTCGACCAGCACCGGCGCATCGCAGAAATTCCCCACATGGTTGGGGCCGCCCCGGGAGTCGAGCACGATGTTCCAATCCATCCAACCGCAGACCCAATTGCGGAAATCGCCGATCATGTTGTGCGCATAGCGTTCGCCGGGCTCCCAGGCGCCGGGCCGGGCCCCTTGCTCGACGCAGCCCTCGGTGAACAGGATCACCTTCCCCGGAAAGGCGTCGTGCACGCGGGAGGACTGGCTGAAGTCCTGGCTGACGTACCAATGGAGGGCCGCGCCCCAGACGTACCGGGCGGCGGCGGGATCCAGATACACCGCCGCCGCCCGCTTGTAGAGGATGTCCCGGTTGTGATCGCACACGAGCAGATGCACCCCGCTGAGCCCGGCATGCTCCAGCGCCGGCCCGAGATGATCGCGCACGAAATCACGCTCCTCTTCCGGCGTGTAAAGACAGGACTCCCACGTCTGTTTCGCCTCCGGTTCGTTCTGCACGGTCAGCGCCCAGACCGGGATTTTCTCCTCGGTTGCCATCGCCTCGACGAACCGCACGAAATAGCGCGCCCAGGCGGGGCGGTATTCGGGGCGGAGCGAGCCGCCGTCGTCCATGCGGTTGTTGGTCTTCATCCACGCGG
>CAZAFS010000104.1:0-9147 GCA_964484165.1 uncultured Opitutaceae bacterium
AGCGAGGTGAGGTAGATGTACAGGATCTGCCTCATCCCGTAGAAGCTGAAGCGCTCGGCGCCCTCGTTGCCGACGATGAACGGAATGCCCGGCGGGAAGCGGTCGTCGCGCTCGACTGGCGCCGCCGCGGGTGGGGTGGTGGGGGCAGCTGGATGACTCATGGCCCGCCTTCCACGAAATGCGGCCGGCGCCCGGCGGCGAGGCAAAACGTCGCCGCATTTTTGGGCCGGCCGCCGCCCCTTGCGCCGCACCGCAGGTTTAGACCAGCTCAGCGGCGGCCTCCAGCGCCGGCTCCTCGCTCGGCATGGGATGGTCCCGCACGAAATTCACGTAGTCGACCAGTTCGTAGCGCCCGTCGTAGTGCTCGACAATCGCGGTGAGTGATTCGACCCAGTCCCCCGAGTTGAGGTAGTGCACCCCGCCGATCAGCTTGTCGGCGGGCGTGTGGATGTGACCGCACATGACCCCGATGCACCCGCGCTCGCGCGCCAGCTGAACGATGTGCTCCTCGAATTTCGACACGTGGCTGACGGCGGACTTGACGCGGGCCTTGATCGCCTTGCTCAGTGACCAGTATTCCTTGCCGCGCCAGGCGCGCCAGGCGTTGTACAGGCGGTTGATGCGCAGGAGCACGTAATAGCCGCGGTCGCCAAGATGGGAGAGGAAGACAAAATTCTTCGTGATGGTGTCGAACACATCACCGTGAAGCACGAGATAGCGGCCGCGCACGCCCTCGTGCACGTGGTCCTCCACCACCCGGAGGTTCTCAAATTCCAGCGGCAGAAATGTGGCGAGGACGTCGTCGTGATTGCCGCGGAGGTAGACGACCTGAGTGTCGCGCTTTTCCAGTTTCTTCAGCACGATGCGAATGAACCGCGTATGGGCTTTGGTCCAATTGCCGGCGTACCGGAGGTGCCAGCCGTCGATGATGTCGCCGTTGAGAATGAGTTTCTCACAGCGGATGTTGCGCAGAAAGTGATTCACCTCGTTCACCTTGCAGTCGGGGGTGCCGAGGTGCACGTCGGAGAGGATCACGGTGCGGACGCGGAAGCGTTTTTTATCCATGGTGGGCGGGTGCGGGCGGGGCGGCGGTCACCCGGCAGGCGGCGGGCACCACGAGGCGCAGGCTGCGGGGGCGGATGGTGATCTCCACGGTGGCGGTGGTTTCGTGCGTCTCGCCGTCGGTGTGGATGAGGCCGGGGGCGGGGCGCTGGATGACAAAGCGCGCGCTCCGCCGGCGCCACACCCGCGGGCTGCGATCGAAGGAGCCGAGGAACAACCGGGCGACGAGCGGAACCGCGCCGAAGCAGCCCGGCGGCCGCACGGCCACGAGGTCGAGCAGGCCGTCGTCGACGCGGGCGCCGGGCGCGAACCGGGCGTGGTTGCCGTACTGATCGGAATTCCCCACCGCGACGAAATAGGCGTCGAGGGTTTCCCGGGTGCCGTTGCCGTCGGCGATGGTGACCCGCTGGGCGCGGTGACGGAGGAAGGCGGCGAGCCCGGTGCGGGCGTAGGCGGGCAGGCCGCGGCGGGTCAGGCGGTTGACGCGCCGGCTGATCTCCGCGTCGAATCCGAGCCCCATGGCGTTGAAGAACGGGTGGCCGTCGGCAAGGCCGGTGTCGATCGCCGCAACCCGGGCGGTGGCGTCGGCCAGCAGCGCGAGGGCATCCTGCGGCCGGGTGGGCAGCCGGAGGTGAAGGGCGAGGCCGTTGCCGGAGCCCACGGGCAGGATGGCCAGCGCGGCCGGGGTACCGACGAGCGCTTGGGCGACTTCGTTCATCGTGCCGTCGCCGCCCACGGCGACCACGCGGTCGCAGCCGGCCCGCAGCGCCGCCCGGGCCAGCTCGGTGGCGTGACCGGGCCGGGCGGTGAAGACCAGGTCGGCGTCGAGCCGCTGCGCGGCGATGAACTCGCGGATGGCGGGCACGAGCCGGAGGTTGCGGCGGTTTCGCCCGGAACACGGATTGAAGATGAAGCGGGTTTTCATGCGGCGGAAGCGGCCGCGGCGGCGCAGGCAAGCAGATGCGCGGCGATGGCCCGGCTGGCGTCGGGGCGGGCGAGGGGGGCGAGCGCGGCGCGCCACCGGCTCCACTCGGCGCCCCGATCCGCAAAGGCCCGCCGCAACGCGGCGATCGCGGCGTCGGGCGTCTCGACCAGCGCGCCGATGTTGCGCCGGCGGAGCAACTCGTAGTTGCCCTCCTCCTGGCCCGGGACGATCTGGTTGACGAGCATCGGACAGCGCGCGGCGATGGCCTCCTGGGTCGTCGCCCCGCCGGCCTTGCTGATCACCACATGGTGCGTCATCAGCAGGCGTGGCACCTCGTTGGTCCACCCGAGGATCTGCGCGGGCCGCGGCCGGCCCGCGGCGAGCCGGTCCAGCTGGCGGCGCAGCCGCTCGTCCCGGCCCACGGCAAAGGTGACGTCCCAGTCGGTGGCGGCCAGGAGGCGGCGGGCGGTCTCACCGGCGTGGCGGACGCCGGAGTGGATGATGTAGAGCACGCGGGGCGTGGCGCCGGCGGCGAGGTCGGGCGGGGCGAGTTCGCGGGCGTGGTCGCAGAAGAAGGTCGACACCGGAAAGCCCAGGACGTGCAGGCGCTCCGGCGGCACGCCCATGCCGCGCATGACCTCGGCGGTCTCGTCGTTGGGCACGAACCAGCCGACGCAGGCGGGGCGGGTCCACAGCGAGTGGATGCTGATCGAGTCCGTGACCACGTTGAAGAACGGCGTGGCCAGGCGGCCGGTGCGGGCGAGCCGGTCGAGCAGAATGGCGTAGAGGGGAAAGGTGCCGCACACGACCGCGGGCCGCTCGCGGGCGAGCAGCGACTGGAGCGCACGCAGTTCCGCGTGCAGGATCCAGAGATGGCGCGGCAGGATCCGGCTGCGGTCGGCCCAGGCGTAGAAGCCGCGCCAGAGCCGGGGGCTGCTGTTGATGGCGGCGAGATAGACGCGGCGCGCCAGGCGATTGAGCCGCGGCGAGGTGACGGCCAGAAGGTCGACCACCGAAGCGCTGGCGGGGCCGGCGAGCGAGGTACAGGCCGCGGCCAGATTGCGGGCGGCGGCGTTGTGCCCTTCCCCATAGCCGGCGGTGAGGATGAGGAGTCTGGTCATGGGCCGGCGGCGACGGCGGCCAGATCGGTTTCGAAGCGGCCGATGACGGTGTCCCAGGACTGCCGGCTGAACGAGGCCGAGGCGGCGGCGCGCAGGCGGTCGCGCAGGGGGCGGTTGGCGGCGAGTTGGGCGGCCACCGCCACGAGCGCGTCGGGCTGGTCGCACGGCACCACCAGACCATTGACGCCGTCGCGCACGAACTGGCCGGCGGCGGCATAGTTGAAACCGGCCACCGCGAGCCCGCTGGCCATGGCCTCGGTCAGCACATTCCCGTAGGTTTCAGTCAGGCTGGCGTGCACATAGACATCGGCCGAGGCGTAGTGGCGGGCGAGATCCTCGCGCGAAATGAAGCCGGTGAAGAGGCATTCGGGATGCGCCGCCTGCAGCGCGGGCCGCAGCGGCCCGTCGCCGACGAGCACGAAGCGCAGGTCAGGATTGGCCTCCCGCATCGCGGCATAGGCGCGGGACAGCAGGGCATAGTTTTTCTCCGCCGCCAACCGGCCGACATGCAGGACCACGACCGTGCCGTTGGCGGCCTGCCAGGCAGTCCGGAGGTCGGGCGAGCGATGGGCGGGCGAGAACTGGCGCAGATCGACGCCGCGGGACAGCACGCCGAGGCCGGTGAAACCATGGGCCGCCAGCTCCCGGCGAAGTTCCTCCGTGGGGGCGAAGGTGCGGCGGGTGCGGTTGTGCACGTGCCGCAGCCAGGCGAGGACGAGCCGGCGCAGCGGCCCGCACCCATAGTGGGGAGTGTAGACGTGGAAATTCGTGTGGAAGCTGGACGTCACCGGCAGCGCGAGCGCCCGGGCCGCCGTGACCGCGGAGGCGCCGAGCGGACCTTCCGTGACGACATGCACCAAGTCGGGCCGGTCGTTGCGCCAATGTCGTTTCAGCCGCCGGCGGGCCGGCAGGCCGAACCGGAGCAGCGGATAGCCCGGAATGGGCAGGCCGGGCAGGGCCACTTCGCGAAACTCCGGATGCCCCGCCGCGGGCGCCAAATCGGGGCGCCAGGGGCGATAAACCGTCACCGCGTGGCCCCGGCGGCCGAGTTCCCGGGCGATGACGCCAAAAGTCATGGCGACGCCGTTGATCTCGGGCGGGAAGGTTTCGGTGACGATGGCGAGCTTCACTTGCGGCTTGGTGGTATCTCTCCTTTCGCCCGCCAGCGTGCCGGAGCTGTGTGACGACCGGATGTCGGAACGGTGACAATTGCGGCAAATCCATGACTGACTGCGGGCTCTGAAATTTTGAATTCGGAGTTGCGCTGCGTCGCACAGTTTCTACGCTCAACCTTTCAGCTTGATGCAACGGCACGGTCCCAAACGGGTATATACTCCTCAGTCCCTCGAGTTTTGGTTTGGGAAATTGGAGCAGGAATGGACCGGGCACTTCACCGGTGCCCAGCTGGAAGCGGGCCGGCGCATGTACCGGACCAGCGAGATCCGGGAGATCGAGCTGACGACCCAGGACGCGATCATCCACCGCAAGGTCGAGAAGAAGGAGGAATACGCCGTGATCGAGTGGGGCGCGGACGGTTTCTCCGTGCGCTCGTCCTCGACCGATGGCGAGCTCGCCCGGGCGATCGCCGTGGCCGGCCTGCACGAGATTGAGGAATTGGTGGCCGAGGAGATCACGCCGCTGCCCAATGACCTGCGTGCCGCGACGCCGCCCGCCGGGTCGACCACGGGCAACGGCTCCGCCCCCAACGGCAAGACCAATGGCGCCGCGCGTCCGCTGATCCTCGTTTTCCAGACCAAATCCGAAGGCCTGACCTTCCAGGCTTTCTGGGTGAATCCGGACGAGGGCCGCACGTCCGCCTTGGGGCAGGCCAATGGCAACGGCAACGGCAACGGCAACGGCCACGGGAATGGCAACGGCGCCTTGCCGGCCCACGTCAGTTCCGGCGAACGCGGCAAGCTCATCTGCCTCGCGGCCTACGCCCGCAAGGCGCACTTCCATTACCACCAGGAGTCGCACGTCTACATCCTCGATTTGCTGCAGGAGATCCCGGAATTCCTGCGCACGATGCTGCCGGTCTGGCGGCGCTATTTCGTCATCGAGCTCGACGCCAACGCCGCGCACCTGGCCAAGGGCGAGCAGGCGGTGGAGATCGAGGCGCATGCCGAGAAGGGCGGCGGAGTCGGCCTGGAACTGCGCTGGGTCTTCCGCGCCGGCGAGCGCCTGCTCTCGGAGGAGGAGATTGCCGTGTTGAGCCGGCGCGGCGGCGCCCCCGTCATCCTGCCGAGTCTCGGCATCGTGTCGCTCGCCCTCGAGAAATGGGATTCCCTCATCCAATGGCGCCGCACGGTCGAGGAGACGGCGCCGTCGGACGGCAAGCTGCCGCCGTACCTCATCTTTTCGCTGTTCAACGACAACCGCCTCAAGGTGACGCTGTCGCCGGAGGTCGAGGCGTGGCGCCAGAGCGTGCTCGCCCCGCCCGCGGCTCCGCCCGTGCTGCCGGACTTCCTGCGGCCCTACCAGCGCCGCGGCGTGGAATGGCTGCAGCATCTGTGCGAGGTCAACTGCCACGGCCTGCTGGCCGACGAGATGGGCTTGGGCAAAACGCTGCAGGTGCTGACCCTGCTGGCCACCCGGCCGGTGGCCGGGGCGGCCCATCTCGTGGTCTGCCCGGCGAGCGTCGTGCCGGTGTGGCGCGAGGAAATGAAACGCTTCTTCCCCCAGCTGGAGTGCGACGTGCTCAAGACCGGGCACGACTTCACCACGCGGCGCGATCCGGTCGTGTGGCTGGCCAGCTACACCCAGCTCCGCAAGCACAAGCACCTGCTCGACAAGGTTGAATTCGGCTACGCGGTGCTCGACGAGGGCCAGTTCATCAAGAATCCCGACGCCAAGGTCACGCACGCCTCGTTTTCCATCCGGGCGCGCCACCGCCTCGTGCTCACCGGCACGCCGCTGGAAAACCGCCAGCTCGACCTGTGGTCGATCTTTCGCTACCTGCTGCCCGGCCTGCTCGGCACGCGACAGGCGTTCGAGGCGGTGCTCAACTCCGACCGGCCCGGCACCCTCACGCGCCTGCGCCAGCAGCTCGCGCCGTTCAGCCTGCGGAGGACGAAGGACGAGGTGGCCCAGGAACTGCCGCCCAAGGTCGAGATGGATCTGCTCTGCCCGCTCACGGACCTGCAGCGCACGGAATACGCCCGGATCTGCAGCGAGGGCCTCGTCCGCCTCGGCGACGACATCGGCACCGCCATGCGCGAGCGATCGTTTGGTTTTCTCGCGCTGCTGACGCGCCTGCGGCAGGCCTGCTGCGACCCCGACCTTCTGCCCTGGCTGCGGGCGCCCGTCACCGAGAGCGGCAAGCTCAACCTGCTCGTCGACAAGCTCGCCGAGGTGGTGGGCAGCGGACACAAGGTCGTGGTCTTCTCGCAGTTCGTCATGTTCCTCAACCGGGTGCGGGAGGCGCTCGCAGCCAATTTCCCCGACCTCCAGCGGTTCGAACTCACCGGCATGACACTGGACCGGCAGAAACCCGTGCAGGCGTTCCAGAACGCGACCGGCGCCGCGGTCATGCTCGTGAGCCTCAAGGCGGCAGGCACCGGCATCACGCTGCACGCGGCGGACTATGTCTTCATCCTCGATCCGTGGTGGAACCCCGCGGTCGAGGCGCAGGCGGTGGACCGCGTGCACCGCCTCGGCCAGACCAACACCGTCTTCGTGTACCGCATGGTCACGGCCGGCACCGTCGAGGAACGCATCCAGGCCCTCAAGACCGACAAGCAGATGCTCTTTGACCGGGTCGTGGGTGACATGAGCGGCGACTTCGACCTCAGCCGGCACTTCGAATCCCTGCACAAGCTCATCGAGCTATCCGTGCCGGACGCCGAGCAGTGACCGCCGCCCGCGGTCGCGGGCGCATTCCTTTGATCCCATGAAAATCCACCTCCGCTCTGCCCTGCTCCTGATCCTGTTGGTGGCCGCCCCCGTGTGGGCCAACACGGCCGTGGAGCCGGCGCCGAAGGAAGCGCATTGGATGCAGCGCCACGAGGCCTTTGTGGCCGAGGCGAAACAGGGCGGCATCCAGGTGCTTTTCCTCGGCGACTCGATCACCGATTTCTGGCGGGACACCAACCCCCAGCGCGGCGGCAAGGCGGTGTGGGATCGGGAGTACGCGCCGCTGCATGCCGTCAACTTCGGCATCAGCGCCGACCGGACGCAGAACGTGCTCTGGCGGCTGGCGCACGGCGAGGCCGAGGGCTACCAGCCCAAAGTCGTGGTGCTGATGATCGGCACCAACAACACCGGCCTGGAGAGCGACGGGACGCCGCGCAACACCACGGCCGAGACGGTGGAGGGCGTGACGGCGGTGGTGCACGAGCTGCGCGCCAGGTTTCCCGCCGCGAAGATCCTGTTCCTGGCCATCTTCCCGCGGGGCGAGAAGGACTCCCCCCAGCGGGCCGAGGTGGCGGAGGTCAACCGGGAGCTGGCCAAGCTGAATGACGGCCAGCACGTGTTCTACCTCGACATCGGCGGCCGGTTTCTGGACGCGGAGGGCAACCTGCCACGGGACGTCATGCCCGACCTGCTGCATCCGAGCCTCAAAGGGTACGAAATCTGGGCGGACGCCATCCGGGCGCCGCTGCAGCAGCTGTTGGCCGCGCATTAGCGGCGCTGTCCGCCTCCGGCAGCCGGGCTACGAACTTGCCGCGAAGCGGCTTGGCGTCTGGCTTATTTCGCCGATTGGCGAAATAATGGTGGTGCATGAAATCCACCGTCGCAAGCAAGCAGGGGCACCGGGAACGCGCCGCCGTCTTCAAGGCGCTCGGACATCCGACGAGGCTGGCAATCGTGGAGGTCCTGGCCGGCGGCGAACGCTGCGTATGCGAGTTGGTGGAGATCGCGGGCTTGGGCTGGTCAGCGGTGTCCCGGCATCTGTCCGTGCTCAAGGCGGCTGGCGTGCTGGCGGACGAAAAGCGCGGCCAGCAGGTCTACTACCGGCTGGCGTTGCCGTGCGTGAAGTCCTTCACCGAGTGTCTCGAAGCCGCCCGCCAAGGCGCGGCGGTCGAGGTGAGGCGCTGCTGCCCATGACCCCCTTGGTTGAGACGCGCGACGGGAGGATGGCCGTGCGGCGGCCGACCGGAACCCGAATTCTGCTCTGGTCGCTGGGGGGCGCCGCCGGCGTGGCGGCATGGTGGTGGGTTTATGCCCGGCTGGCCGGATTTGCCAGCTGGCTCACCTACGGCTGGCTCGGCCTGGCCCGCGGAACCCACCTCGGTGGGGCGGTCGAGTTCTTCACCTACGAAACGCCCAAGGTGCTGATGCTGCTCGTGCTGGTCGTCTTTGGCGTCGGAGTGGTGCGGTCATTCTTCACCCCGGAGCGCACGCGGAGGATGCTGGCGGGGCGTCGCGAATTCGCCGGCAACGTGCTTGCGGCGCTGCTGGGCGTGGTCACGCCGTTCTGCTCGTGCTCGGCGGTGCCGTTGTTCATCGGTTTCGTCACCACCGGGGTACCGCTGGGCGTCACGCTTTCCTTCCTGATATCCGCTCCCATGGTGAACGAAATCGCATTGGTGCTGCTGTTTGGTCTTTTCGGATGGAAGGTGGCGGCGATTTACATGGGCACCGGCCTGGCCATCGCCCTGGCGGCGGGCTGGGTGATGGGCCGACTGCATTTGGAGCGTTACGTCGAGGACTGGGTTTACCGGTCGGGCGCCGGCGCCCCGGCGCCGGAAGAGACCCTGACGTGGCCGGCGCGGATCCGTTACGGGTGGGAGGCGGTGCGCGACATCGTGGGGCGGGTCTGGTTCTACGTCGTGCTGGGCATCGCGGTCGGCGCCGGGATCCATGGCTACGTGCCGGATGGCGTCTTGGCGTCCGTCATGGGCAAGGGCGCGTGGTGGTCCGTGCCGCTGGCGGTGCTGATCGGCGTGCCGATGTATTCCAATGCGGCCGGCATCATCCCGGTCGTGCAGGCGCTGCTGGGCAAGGGCGCGGCTCTCGGCACGGTGCTGGCCTTCATGATGTCCGTCATCGGCCTGTCGCTGCCCGAGGCGATCATCCTGCGCAAGGTGCTCAAGCTGC
>CAZAFS010000105.1:0-9136 GCA_964484165.1 uncultured Opitutaceae bacterium
GATGCGCTCGACGATCTGACGCATGCGCTCGCTGCTCTGGGCCACGGCCTGCAGAAATTGATCCGAGTTCTTGTCGAGCTGATTGATGCGTTTCCAGCTCGCCACCCACGCGCTGATGTCAAACGCCGACTCCATGGACTTGTCGACAGCCCAGATCGCGCTTTTTGCCTCCTGGGCAATCGGCAGTTGCTCGGCCAGCAGCCGCACCCCGGCGGCGATCCGTTCGAATCCCTCGTCCTTCCGGTCCGCCCATTCGGCAAAATCGTTGAGGTCGAGCACTTCCTTGAGGTGCTTCAGGTCCTCGAGACGTTGCGCCGAGGGCTGCACGTCGCGGGAGTAATATTCCGCCCAGCCGAAGAATTTGTCCTGCACCACGTCGGTCACGAATTGCTTGAATCGTTTTTGGGAGCGGTCCACCGCGCCGGCGGCCTCCTGCTCCCAGTCCTGGAACTGTTGCTGGTCCATCTGGATGGAGCGGTTCAGCCGCTGCAGCGACGCCTTCAGCGTTTCGAGTTCGACGATTCGGCGCGCCAGTTCGGCCCGCAGTTGTTCGGGGCTCGGCGCCTTCTGTACGAGCGCGGCCACCGCTGTCGGCACCGGCGCCGTCGGATTCGCCGGCGTGACCGCGGGCGCCGCAGGAGGCAAGGCCACCGTGTGGGGCTTGGTCGGATCGAGGCCGCGCAGATCGACCACGACATCAGCCGGCGGGGTGCTCCCGGCGCGGTACTCCTGCAATAGTCTCTGGAGCCGTTGCAGGTTCTGTTCCGACCGCGTCTGCAACTGGTGCGCCTGCTCCTCGAGGCGCGCGTACTCCTGCGGATTCGTCTGCTGCAGCGGGGCCGCGTCGGCGAGATCTTGCCGGGCCTGTTTTATTCCCGCCGCGTTGCGGTCCACGCTGGCGATCGCCGCCTCCGCCACCTGGGCCTGGTCCGCGAAACCCTGCGCCCCCGCGCCCTCGACCGGGACCATGACCGGCTCGGGCAGGTTGGACATGTCGATCCGCCCCGTCATGGCCTGCGCGCTGCGCTCCGCCAGATCGCGCGCGGCCTCGAGGTTGCCGTCCTTCGCGGCGGCCGCGGCCTGCTCCGCCAGCGCCGTGCTGGCGGCCAGTTGCCGCAGCGTGTCGTTCGTAACCTCCGGCGCGGCCGGCCGGCTTTGGACCCACGCGTCGCCGTATTCCTGGTCGAACTTCACCCCGCCCTGGGCCCAGACGACCATCGTGTCGGCGTCGCCGCTGGGCCGCACGACATAGGTCATGCCCCAGAAGCCTTCCGACCATTCGGGCAGCGCGGCGCGCGTCGGCTTGGCTCCGGCCAGCTGCAGCCGCACGCCGGTCTGGCGCGCCCAGCGGGCCAGCGCAATGACCTTGGCCGTCTCGCGCATGACATGCAGCGACGGATAGACGCGCGCATAGGCGTCGAATTGCCCCGTGAGTTGGGTCCCATAGTCGGCCAGCGCCTGCCGGAAGAACGCCTCGCCGCGCTGGTCGGCGCCCGCGCTGCCGAGCGATTCGGCGCCGATCCGCAGCGCCGCGGTGCGAAACCGCACGCCGCTGTTGCCCGGCAACAGGTCGCACTCGACCTCCGCGGGGTAAATCCAGTAGCGGATCATGCCGGTCGTGGGGGTGCGGCCGGCGGCGGCGCCCGCCCGGTTCTCCGCCGCCCCGAGATAGTCCTGCGAGGTCATGTGTCCCGGGACCTCGGCGGCGGCGCGGGCCGAGGCGGTGACGTATTTGAGGGTGTAATCTCCCTGGAAGAACACGCCCATCACCACGGAATCCCGGCGCGCGCCGAAGGTGTCGAGGGTCGAGCGCAGCGGCGGAAAGTTGTAGCGGGCGGCGAGGGAGGCCCCGGAAAACGTCATGCCGTTGATGAGCCGGTTAGTGACAAACTCCTGGTAGATCGCCTGCCACCGCTGGTTGAGCACGTCGATGAACGCCTGTTCGCCCACGGTCCCGGCCCGGAAGCCGGCCGAAATGCGCCGCAGCTCGGCTTCGGACGCGCCCAGGTGTGCCAGCATCGCGGAATAGAACGTCGTCACTTTTTCGATGCCGGCCTCGTGCCGGTCGCGGCCAGCCTTCACCTCCTGGTCGATGCGCTGCAACACATCGCCGCAGCTCACGGTGGTGGCCCAGATTTCGAGATTTTCCTGGGTCGGCGCGAACGCGAACTGGTGGTACGCCCCCAGGGCCGCCCCGGCGCCCGGGCCGTAGCCGGCGGCGTCGGACACATGGCTGAAGAAGTCCATCGTGCCGGCAAAATACTGCGGGTCGTTGAACCCGCTCGCCTGCCCTTTCATGAAGGTGTCGAACTCGGCCAGGGAGCTGCCCACGGCCTGCAGTTTGGCCGCGAGTGCGGCTCGCTCCTCGCTGTCGGCTGATCCGGTGAGCACCGGCAGAATCAGGCCCTTCATCCACTCGACGCCGTAGGCCGGGTCGCGCGAGAGGCGCGCAAACTCGTTGTCGAAGGTGGTCCGGACCTGGCGCAGGACCGGATCGCCCGCCGCGGGACTACCGAGGCTGAAGGCGGGATACGGATTCTCCGCCGCGTCCGCCAGCAGGTCGAGGTAGGGGATGGGACCGCTCGCATAGGCGGGATCGTAGTAGCCGACGAGGACGATCCGGCCGGAGGCCGGATCCACGAACGCGGACTGCAGCACGTTGAACTGGGCCAGGCGCTGTTCGAGCGCGGCCGGCGCGGTGTAGGCGGCGTGGTGGAGGGCGCTGGCGAGCGCTCCCCGGCTGGCCGGGTCGCGCAGCGGGAGATTCGACCCGGCGCCGCCGGCGTTCCCCACCGCGATGCTCAACGCCCGGTCGCGGCGCCAAACCGCGAGTTTCACTCCCTGCGCGGGATCCGCCGCTTGCAGGAACGCCGTGAGGGTGGCGGGGTCGTTCACCGGCTGCCCGTTGGCGGCGGTGATGACGTCACCCGCCTGCAGGCCGGCCTGTTCGGCCGCCGACCCCGGCGCGAACGACTGCACCTCGGCCCCGCGCTGGAACCTGACGCCGATGCGTGGCGTCCCGGAGTCCGGAGGCGGGACGGGGCCGAGCGTCAAGCTGAGCGGGAATTCGACCGCACCGCGGCGGATCACCGCGTCGTACATGCCGGCGGCGAGGGTCGGCGCCAACTGCAGGAATTCGTCGCAGGAATGCACGTCGCGGTCGGCGAACCGCAGGATGAGATCGCCGGACTGGAGGCCGGCCGCCGCGGCGGGCGAACCAGGGGTGATGGCGATCACGCGCGCGGCCGCCGGGGCGACGAGGACGCCCAGCGTTACTCCCCGCGAGGCCGCGGCCGCCGGCTGGCCCCGTCGCCTGGCAGCCGCCGGCTGCGCCGCGAAGGCGCGTTCGCGGCCAGCGGTCACAGCCGCGCGGGCGCGTTCCCGGGAGGCGGCTGCGGCCGCACCGGCGTCGTTCCGGCCCGTGGCGGTGGCGGTGCGGGCGCCGCCTTGGCTGGGGGGCGGGCTGGCCACGGCGCAGCCGGCGAAGCCGGCGGCCCCCGCGGCGAACGCCAGGGTCAGCAGTGCGAGCGCGCCCGGGCGGCGAGGGAACCATTGGCGCGCGGCGAAGACGGGATTATGCGGGGGCGGGACTTGGGGACGCGCAGCGGATGAGTTCATAAGAAAAGGGGCTGGGCGTTCGTCGCCCGCGGGTGGGCGCATCCGCGAGGTGACGGGCTGGAGGCCGCACGACGGCGGGTTGAGCAGACGCGCCGCCGCTGCCGGGCGCAATCTGCATTTGCGGGCAACGCTCCTCGTAGGCCACGACCTACTTGACTCTATTAGGGCCGTCGGATGGTGAAGAAACCGGGAAGGTCACCACGGATCACACGGATTTCCAGCGTAGCTCCGTGCCCGTCGGTGCATGCGGTGGAAACGATGGAAACGCCGCCCGGATTCCGAAAGGGGATGGCCGCCAATGCACGCTGATCGTCGCTGATCCGGCTAAGCGAACAACTGCCGCTCCATGCATTTCAGGTCGTTCGGGTCGAAATCCGGCGCGGAACGCCTTGGCGGGCGAGTCGTGGCAAAAGTGTACCGCGAAGCGTGGAAATCCACGCGGCGGCCCAGTGCATCAATCACTGGAATGCGGCCAGCGGCTAGACCAACACAAGGCACCGCCGCCTATGGGCGAACAGCGTCCCCAAGCCCAGCAGCGCCGCCAGCCCGGAGGCGAGCAGGAGCAGCGTGCTGCCACTGTCCGGCACTGAGGGGCCGCCCACCCCACAACCCACGCAAATCGCGATGGTATTGGAGTCCAAGGTGACCGCGCCGGAGCCTTGGCGGAGACGGGCATTGAGCGCGGTCGGGAGCGTCACCTCGGCAGGCCATCGGGCCGGCAGCGCGCCGCGGCGGCCGCCCGGCCGTCCAAGGCGAAGAGCTGCCGCTCCTGAAGCGTTTGCCCTTCATGGGCTGGGTTCCTTTCGCTTGAGCCCAGACCAACTCATCACCCGGTCCAATAAAGGCGAGTCACGTCAGGGCGTTCATCAACGCCGCCAAGACCGAGGCCATGACGCAGGGAATGCGCCCGGCCCGCATCCAGGCGTGAGTTCCGGGCGGCGGGCGGTTCAAATCCGCCCGCCGCCGCTCATTTGACGAGAAAGGCTGCGCGGAGCCGGCAAATAACGCCCGGTTGTTTCATCAACCGGCAGTGCTGGTGAACCGCATCGTCGAGCTTCGCCGATTTGTCAGTGCTGCTTGAACTTCTCTCGCCACTCCTTGTTCTCGAATACAGTGAAGTGGTTGATTCGCTTGGCCGGTTCCCCGCTCTCAATTCCCGCGACCCCATTTGGCCGCCCTGCTGCTACTGCGGCTCAGTTGTTCCTGTAAGCTTGGTCGAGGAACACATAGCGGGCGTCATCGGACGCCGGGGCACACTTGGACTGCGCGTCCAAGAACATGACCGGTGGGTTGGCGTCCTGCGCTTGGGCGGCCTTCCATTCGGGAAGGCCCGCCTGGTTGGGGTTTCCGGTCTTGATGAAATTGGCGAAGTAGGACTGCATTGTCTCAGAGACCGCACGGTCTTCCTGGGTCCAGACATGGTCCGTGTTCAGATCCAGATTACCCAGGCAGTATTCGATCTCGCAGGCGTGGGGCGCCCCGATTGGCTCGGGTATCGGGAGGGCCTTCTTTGCCCTGCCGCCGGCGGAGCCGGGGGACAGGCGGCGATCGATCATTGGGGGCATAAGCTTGCAGTACAGGTAGCGATAGACTGGCTGGCTGCTGTGCTTTCGGTGAAGGTCAAACCACTTCCAGGTGCTGTAGCCGATAAAACGATCGGAGGCCAAGGCGGTGGCCGACAGCTCAATTTCCTTCTCGGAGCCGTGCGGATAAACCTGGAGCACCCTTTCATAAGAATCCGGGTACGCGTCCTTAACCTTCTTCACGTAACTTTCCTCGTTGTAGGGAAGCCCCTGCATGAAAGCCTGGCCAGGGATCTCCGCGGAATTCCAGCCCACGAGGAGGGGAACCTGGGCCTGTTCGCCCGCTTGGAAAATCTCCAGCAAGGACTTTGGCAGCAGGTAGCCGTCGACGACCATCGGGAAACCGAAGCGGTGGGATTCCTGGTAGAGTTCGAAAATCTCGCGCGTGCTCATCAGGCGCAGCTGCTTGAGACTGAGGTTGCCAGCCTTCGCGGCGAACTCCAGGCCCTGACGTTCGGCATCCGCCAGCGACACCGGGGCCATCGTCGGATTGATCGCAGCGCCGCTTTCGCCGATTGCTCCGGCAATGAGCCCCTTCGAGAGGGGGGAAGCCATCTGGATGCTCACCGAGATCGAACCGGCGGATTCACCGGCGATGCTGACCTTCCTGGGGTCGCCACCGAAGGCGGCGATGTTCCTGTTTACCCATTTCAGCGCGGCGTTCTGGTCAAGGAGGCCGTAGTTGCCTGAAGCCTTGTAGGGAGCCTCCACACTGAGTTCAGGATGGGCAAAGAATCCGAAGATGTTCAGGCGATAGTTCACCGTGACGACGACAATTCCCTGCTTAGCCAGGCTCGCCCCATCGTAGCGGGGTTCCGAGCCATCGCCGGCCACAAAGCCACCACCATAGAAATAAACCAGAACCGGCAGTCCGGTCGTATTCCTTTTTGCCGGAGTCCACACATTTAAATACAGGCAGTCCTCGCTCATTCCGCTGGAGCGAGCATGCATGTCGCCGAACACGATTCCCTGCACCGGCGTCGAGCCGAAGGCCTTTGCCGGCCTCACGCCAGACCAGGACTCAAGAGCCTGCGGGGCCTTCCAGCGCAATTCTCCCACAGGAGGCCGGGCGTAGGGCACGCCCAGATAAAGTTGGAGGCCGTCTGTGACGTCATAGAGCCCCTCAAGAATGCCGTTGTCCACGCGGGCCTGTACGGGAAAGCAGTGGTTGCCCTGTCCGACCAAGGCGACCGACAGGAAACCGATTGTCAGAGACAACACACCAATAGGCCTGACAACTCGGCGCAGCGTGGTTTTCATTTGAAGATCTTGGATGATGCGGATTCCAACCAAAGAGATTGGCGACTCGAGCGGATCTCCGTCTTCGGACCGCCCTCAGGTTCGGTCTGGATGACCGATTGATGTTGATACGGCTGAAGCTCGTTGTCCACTTCTGGCGCCCCCCCAACCTGTCCGCGGGGTGAAGGGAAAATGGTCTTCGGCCAAGGAATGTTCGGCAAATTCCGGGTTGTCCCAATTATCCCCATTGCGGCGCGAAGCTCACGATCCACTTTGCGGATTAGCCACGGCCCAGATCGCACTCTTCGCCTCCCTGGATATCGGCAGTTGCTCGGCGAGCAGCCGCACGCCGGCGCCCCTTCGGCCATGCTCAGGGCTATGGCTGACAATGCGGCTGGCGGGCCGAACGGCCCCGCTACCCTGGAGACCCACCGGTTCGCTTGACGATGCCGGGCATTTGTCCGACACTATCGCATGAGCGTCACCTTCCTTTCCTCCCGCGAGCTGTCCAAACGGCCGGGCCGGGTTTTGCGCAACCTGAAGAAAAACGGCTTGCAGGTTGTCACGCAAAACGGTCAGCCCACCGCGGTGCTGCTGCCGCTCAAGCCGGAAGCGTTTGAGGAGGAAATGACCTCCTACCTTGGATATAAGGCGCATCGGGCGATGGTGCAGTGTCAGGCTGCAGCCCGGCGCAACGGACTGGCCAAGTTGTCCCTGCGGGGAATAAACGCGGGAATTAAAGCCGCCCGCGCCGAACGCCGTCGTGAGAACCTGGGTGCTTGACACCAACATTGTCGTTTCGGCGTTTCTGACCGGCGGGGGAACCTGCGATCGGTTGCTGACCGAGGCGTTTGGCCATCGTTTTTCCCTGGCCTACGATGCCCGCATTCTCCGGGAGTACGTCGGGGTCTTGTCCCGCCCGTATTGGCGTTTTCCGACAGGGCAGATCGGGCACCTGGAAAACTTCCTTCGCGCCTATGGCGTGCTCGTCGCGGCCCCCTCGCTCGATTTGACTTTGGCCGATCCCGACGACGTTCCCTTTGCCGAGGTTGCCCTGGCCACGCCGGACCGGGTGATTGTGACCGGCAATCGCCGGCATTTTGCTCCGGCGGAAAAGCTCGGCCTAAGCATAGTCAGCCCCACCGCTGCTCTCGAACTGCTCGCCGGGGCGTCAAAACGCTAATCTGCATCCATCCTACCGCGGCGGGCGCCACAACCCAAACCAATCCATTTTACAGGAGGTAACGGAGGAAACGGAGAAATGAACGAAGGAGAAGAAACTCCACTCTGTTCTCTCCGTTTTCTCCTGTAAAAAGTCAGGGGTTTGAAATCGTCGCGGGGTGAGACGATTTGACGAGACAGTAGCACATTCCCTCGTGTGATGGATGCACCCGGCGGGCCGACTTTGTCGGGGTTAACCGCGACCAAGTCGCCTTTCCCCGCCGTAGCGGCGGAGCAAGCGGATACGCCGGGAATGGTGTGATGCATCCGGGCTAAAGCTTCGGCGGGACAAGCCGGCGAGGTGCCGCACCGGGTCAGCCGATCCGGGGGCGGCCGAACAGGCGGAAACGCCGGCCGCACCACCACCGGCCGGCCAGCAGGGCGAGGCCCGCGGCCCACAGGGCGAGCGTGTCGGGCTCGGGCACCGGCGTGAAGTTGAGGGTGACGCCGTTGGCCAGGTACTGGATGGTGAAGTCGTACGGCGTGCCGAGGTAGCTGGCGCTCAGGGCGTCGCCGGAGGCCGCCAGACCGTTGAAGTAGCCGGAGAATCCGTAGCTGTCGGAGGTGACCGAGATCAGCGGGTAGGAGGCGGCCGTGGGGATGTCGACGAGGTTGAGGTCGAGCGTCAGCAGACCGGCGCCGATGTCGACCGGGCCGCTGGGATACCAGAAGAACAGGCCGTCGGAGGCGGCCCCGCCAAGTTCGATCGTCAGGGTCGCGGGATTGGTCACAGTGAAGGTGCCGCTGTCGAAGGTGAGGGTGCCGGCGGAGTGGCCCGGCTTGAGGGTGCCGCCGGCCACGGTGAGGCCGCCGTTGATGGTGCCGGCGCCCTGGATGATGCCGGTCAGCCCGTTGGTCAGGTTGCCGCCGGTGTAGAAGGTCGAGCCGGTCTGCACGTCGAGGCGCCCGAGATTGGTCAGCGGGGTCAGGAGGGAGGCGCTGCCGCCCGTGAGCGTGATGCTGCTCCCGGCGGTGTTGGCGAAAGTGTAGTCGGAGTAGTAGCCGAGGTAGAGGGTGCCGTTGCTGACGGTGATGGCGCCCTGGTTGGTGAAGGTGGGGGCGTAGAGGTAACCGTAACCGGAAGTGTGCGAGATCGCGCCCTGGTTGGTGATCGCGGACCGGCCGTAGTCGGCGTAGACCTGCACGTCACCGGTCACCGTGGTGGCGCTGTCGAGCGTGAGCGCGTCGTTGGCCCCGGCGGAGAGATAAGCGCCCGTCCCGAGGGACAGCGCCTTGGCCGAGAGCGTGCCCGTCTGGTTCCAGAACAGCCCGGCGTAATTGCCGAAGGTGGCGTTGGCGCCGGTGAAGCCCGCGCCGTTGGTGAAGGTGACGGAGGACGAAGCCGGCAGGCTCAGGTCGCCGGTGAGCGACACTGCATTGAGGATGCCGCCGTAATTGGTGTAGCTGAGCGCGCCCGGAACGATCGTGCCGTTCTTGATCGTGCCACCGTAGAGCTCATAGCTGCCGCCGGTCGG
>CAZAFS010000106.1:0-9008 GCA_964484165.1 uncultured Opitutaceae bacterium
CGAGGCGGTCCAGGCCGAAATCAGCCTCAAATTCAAGGGCGCCGCGATCAAACTGTTCTTCAATGAGTATTACGATTTTTCGGAAGTCGGCGCGAAGATCGCCTCGCGAGTCGCCGACGCGTTGCGCCCCGCGCTGGCGGGCATCTCCCGCGTCGGATCAGCGAACACCGCCGCCCTGCTCTGCACCGGTCTGAGCTCGAAGCAGGCATGGTTTACGCAATACCTCGCCAAATCGTTGGAGCTGGTGCCGTGGCAGCCCGATCTCGCCAATTGGTGCCGCCAGGCGGGACTGCAATTCGCCGGCAACACTCTGCAGGGCAGCCTCGGCCCATCGTGGATCGGGTTGCTCGAGGTCATCCGCGCGTTCCGGGCCGACGATCCCGAAGCTAACAACCCGTGGCATCCGGTCTGGAAAAACCTGCCCGGAGCCAAAATCCAGCCCGTGACGCCGGCTGTCTCCGCGACCACCGCGCCCCCGCGCGCGGCAGGTCCGGCGCTCCAGCCGGCGGCGGTCGCGCCGCCGAAGATCCCCGCCCCCGCCCCGATCGTTGCGCCGGCCGTTTCGGCCGAGGCGCCACGACCAGTGGCGAAGCCCGTCCCGCCGCCGCCACCGCAAGTTCCGGCGCCGCCAACGCCGGCGGTAAAGCCGGCCCCTGCGCCCTCTGCCGCTGTCCCGAAGCCGCCGCAGGCGATTCCGGTCGTCAAAGTGGCCGTCACCGCGGCAGCCCCAGTCAATTCGGCGACCGCCACCCCGGCCCCGGCGCCCAAGGCGCCCGCCCCCGCCTCGGTTCCGGTTTCCACCTCGGTTTCAGCCGCGTCCCGACCGAGCGCTGGGGCGGCCACGGACAAGCTGACAACCACCGCGGCAAGCAAGGCGGTTTCATCGGCCCCGGCCAAATCTGACAAATCGAACGCAAATCCCAGCGTGGTCCCGGCCGTCAAAGCCGCGGTCAGCCAAGTCGCAGCCCGATCGTCCGTCCTGGTGCCGGAGAAGAAGCCGATCGCGCCCGCGAGCACCACGTCGACCCCGCGAAAAGCGGCCGCCGTCGCGGCACCGCTGCCTGCCGCTCCGGCTCCGGTCGCGCCGACCCCGGTCACTCCGACCCCCATTGCTCCGGCTCGAGTCGCCCCGGCGCCTGCCGCGCAAACTCCGACTGCTAAGGTCCCAACCGCGCAGACCCCGGTCGTTCAGGCGCCGGCCGCACGGACTCCGGCCGCCCCAGCCCAAGTCGCACGGGCTGCGGCCGCCCCGGCCCATGTCACGCGGACTCCAGTCGCCCCGGCCCCCGCCGCTCCGGCCAAAGCGCCGCCGGCCCGGCCGGTCAGGCTTCCAACTTCCTGGCCGATCACAAAAACGAGTCTGGCTTTGGAGCCGCCCGTCGACGAAGACCGGCCGGCGCGGAAACCGACGTTCATCAAGACTCCGGTGGGAATCGCGGTCGTCGCGGTCGCCGTGATCCTGCTGGGCGCGGGTGTATTCTTCTACAATCAGCTTCAAGCGGAGAAGGCCGCCGCCCTACACGCGCAGGTTCTCGCGGAGCAACGCGCGACCGCCGCCCTCGAGGCCCGGCGCAAGGCCGAACTCCAGGCGAAGGCGGAAGCCGACGCCCGCCAACGGGCGGAAGACCAAGCCGCCGCCCAGCGGAAAGCCGACGCCGAGGCCGCCCGCCAGAAGGCGGCGGAAGAGGCGCGGCAGCGCGAGGCCGAAGCCAACCGCCTGCTCAACGCCCGCGGCTCCCTGGCGATCGTGACAGAACCCGCCGGTGCCACGATCAGCATCTCCAACCTCGTTCCCCGGGTGTCTCCTGCCACCATCGACGATCTCCATCTCGGCCGATACGCCGTCCAGGTCTCCCTGAAGGGCTATGAAACCGTGAATCTGGATCTGGAAGTCAAAGAGAACGGGACGACCAACCCGGGGGCGATTCATCTGGTCCGGCAGTGCGGCGGTCTGGCGCTTACGACCGGGCCCAACGGGGCCAGCTACCAGGTGCGCTCGGCCGCCCCGCGGTTGATCACCGTCGACTCGGATGTGAAGCGGGGCAAGACGCCCGCCACCCTGACCGATCTGCCGACCGGCCCGTACGTCGTGTCGTTTTCGAGGGACGGGTGGCCGGAGCATACGGTGAACGTCGCGATCGAATACAAGAAAATGGCGGCCGCCACCTGGCAATACACCGGTGGAATCGTTGAGATCACGAGCGATCCCGCGGGGGCGCAAGTCTCGGTCCACGGGTCGGTGCTTGGCATCACTCCGCTGACGCTGAAAGAGATTCCGCCCGGCATGGTGAACTATTCGCTCGAGCTTGCCGGTTTCATTCCCGCGACGATCGCCGGCAAAGTGGAGGCGGAGCAAACGCTGCACCTCGCCTCGCCCCTTGTGCCCGAGGATCGGATCGCCCGGGTCACCGAACTGGATGAACGCCCGGTCACGATCAAAGCGGTCGAGCCCACGATGAGCTACCAGATGAGTCTGACGGGCGGAACGGCAACAGTGTCCCTCGTCGTCGGCCGCGACGGAGTCCCGACGGATCTCAAGGTGGAAAGCGCATCCGACCGGGCAGTTGGCGTCTCCTGCCTCGAGGCGGCGGCCAAATGGCGATTCAAGCCCGGCACGATCAAGGGTCACCCGGTCAAGGTGCGCGTCTCGTTGCCTTTCAACATCGCCGCCCGTTGACGCTGGTGGCGGCACCGGCGCCCACCGCGCCAGGGTCGCCGGCGTCCAGCGCAGTTTCTCCTTTTCTTCACCGGCCTTTTCCCCTACTCGCAATCCCCATGTCCACGCCGATTTTGCATCGCAAATCCCGACTCCCGTGGCGGCTCCGCCGCGGGCGCGGCTTTGCCGGGGGCACTGTCACCGACTGACCAGAGTTTCCAGGACATGTCTCTTCCGCGACCGCGCCGGCCCGGGCGCGGTTTTTTGTTCTCCGCTTCGCGGCGCACCCGCCCGCCACCATGAATCCCGTTCCCCACCCGCCCAACGCCCGCCGCGGCACCTGGCTTATGCTCGCGTCGACCGGCGCCTTCGTCGCCAACGCACTCATCATCCGCGAACTGGGCGCGCGCTTCGCCGTGGATTCGTGGTTGCTGTCATCCGTGCGGTTCGCCGTTGGGCTGGCCATGATCCTTTTGTTCTTCCGCTCGGGCGGGCGGTTTCAGTTCCGGCACCTGTACCGCAACCCGGGGCTCGTGATGCGCGGGGCCGTCGGCGCCCTCGGCGTTTATCTCTACTACCTGACCATCGTCCATCTCGGCGCCGGGCGCGCGACCTTCATCAGCAACACCTACGTGGTGATGGGGGCCCTCCTGGCCGTTGTGCTTCTCAAGGAAAGGCTCACGCCCGCGCTCATCGCCGGTTCGGTCGTGAGCTTCGGCGGGCTGGCCCTGCTGACCGGCGTCGCCACCGCGCCGTCCGCGGCCGGCTTCTATGATTTTCTCGCCGTGCTCGGCGCGCTGTCCTCGGCCATCGTGGTGGTGACGATCCGGCAACTCCACCGTACCGAGCACACGGCGACCATTTTCGGCGCCCTATGCTTCTATGGTCTGCTCTTTTGCCTCGTTCCGACCGCGGCGCGATTCGAACCGCCGGCGGGCCTGGCGTGGCTGCTGCTCGTGACGAGCGCGCTCTCTGCCGGCGTGGGCCAGCTCATGATGACCCGGGCCTATCGCGACCTGCCCGTGGCGCGGGGCTCGCTGCTGCAGATGCTCGTGCCGCTCGGCATCGCCGGCGGCGGAGCGTTGCTGTTCGGCGAGCGCTTCCAGCCGCATGAGCTGGTCGGCGCCGCCCTCATCCTCGGCGGCACGCTGCTGACGCTGCTCCGGCCCTGACCGGCCCCGCCGCCTCCGGCGGCGCGGGCGCGGCCGGCGGGTTACTGTCTCTGCTCCTCGATGGAGACGACCTTGCCGCTCTTGAACGTCACCCGAAGGTGGTCGCGCTCCCGCCGGTACGGATAGTCGAGGTAGTAGGGAAACATCGGATCGCCCCAGTAATAATAGCGGTGGTACCACCCGCGGTAGAGCGGCATGCCGTCGGGCAGGTCGTACGTGGTGTACCGCCATGTCTCGCTCATGCCCTCGGCTGTGGTGCGGGTGGTGATGTGATCCGGCTCGCCCAGCGCCAGCTCCACCATTTCCTGGTCGAAGCCGACGGCGATCTGCCCTTTCCGGATCTGGTCCTGCTGTTCCGGAGCCAGCCGGGCAAAGACCGCGGGATTTTTTCTGATGCGCGATTCAGGCGTCGAACATCCGGTCAGGGCGACAACCGCCGCCAATGCGGCCGCCATAAAAAGAAACTTGGGTGTATTCATGGGGATGAGGTTGCCGACAGTATACTGGATTCCCTTTTGCTCGCAAATCGGAGACGCCCGGCGGAGCCTAGTCGTTTCAATCCGTGAAGACGCTCCTCCTCTGGGACATCGACGGCACGCTGATCTCCTCCGGCGGTGCGGGCATGCGCGCGCTGCAGGCGGCGCTGCGCCAGATGTTTGCGATCGACGGCTCGATCAACGACATCGACTTCGCCGGCCGCACCGACCGCTGGATCATGCGGCAGATTTTCGCCAAATTCGCGCTGCCCGCCTCGGAGGAGAATTTCGCGCGTTTCGCCGACGGCTATGTGGCCGCGTTGCCGGCGGCCTTGGTCGACCGCGGAGTGCATCCGCTCCCTGGCGTGCCGGCGTTGCTGGAGGCCGCCCGCGCCCGCGACGACGTCGCGCTCGGCCTGCTCACCGGCAACCTCCGCCGCGGCGCCGAGGTGAAGCTCGCCAGCCGCAACCTCTGGCGGTTTTTCCCGTTCGGGGCGTTCGCGGACGACTGCGAGGACCGCAACCTGCTCGGTCCTCATGCCCTGCGCCGCGCTCGCGCCCATCACGGGGTTGATTTTGCCCCGGCCGTCACCTGGGTCATCGGCGACACCCCGCACGACGTGGCGTGCGCCCGGGCGTTTGGGGCCCGCGCCCTGGCCGTGGCAACGGGCCGGCATTCCGTGGAGGAATTGCGCGCGGCGGGGCCCGATACCGCATTCGCCGACTTCAGCGATACCGCCGCGTTCTGGCGGGTGGTCGACGGAGCCTGAGCGTGCTCCGCCGGTTCGGGATCCTCAGCCCGGGTGCGGCTGGCGCCGGATTGGCGAGGGACGCTCGCGACAGAACTTCAGCGCGTCGTCTGCTCGATCGCGCTCACCACGCCGTTCTCGAATACGACCCGCAGGATTTCGTCCTGGTAAGGTCCGCCCGAGCTCATGACGGTGGAGCCCCCCACCCGAGTGGAACCGCCTCCGCCCATGACGCCGATGCCGATGCTGAATCGCGGCCGGTGGCTGCGATAACCCCAGATCTCCGCCGTGCCGCTCGCGGTGGTGCGGTCATAGACGTGATCCGGCTCACCCAGCGCCACGCGCACCTGAACCGGCGTGAAACCAGGGGCGATCTCGCCGGCCCGCACCCGGGCCTGCACTTCGGGCGGCCAGGAGGCGTACGCCGTCCGGTTGTTTTCGATGCGTTCGGCCGGCGTGGTCGCACACCCGGCGAGAACGAAGAGGAGCGTGGGGAGCAGAAGCTTTTGTTTCATGGCGCCAAAATGGGGTTGCCGGCGGTAAACATGCCTCAACTATCGACGCCTGCAACCCGCCGCGGTTTCCCGGTCCGATCCTCCCCCCGGCCCCGCACCTCCCTCCGCGCATGAAAAAACTCACCATCGCCATCGGTTCCGATCACGCCGGCTACCACTACAAGGAGGCCATCAAGGCCTGGCTGCTGGCCCAGGGCCACACCGTGCGCGATTTCGGCACCGACTCGGACGCCCCGTGCGATTACCCGGATTATGTCCGTCCCGTGGCCGAGGCGGTGGCCCGCGGCGAGTTTGAGCGCGGCATCGTGCTCGGCGGCTCGGGCAATGGCGAGGCCATCGTCGCCAACCGGGTGCGCGGCATCCGCTGCGGCATCGGCTGGAGCGAGCAGACGGCGGTCTGGAGCCGCGCGCACAATGATGCCAACGTCCTTTCGATCGGCGAACGCACCATCCCGCTGGAACTCGCCCAGAAGATCGTGCAACTCTGGCTCGAGACCCCGTTCGAGGGGGGGCGCCATTTGCGGCGGATTCGCAAGATCGACGGCGACTGAAAGGCGTTTCCGGCCGGCCCGGAGCGCCGCACCGCTTTCGTGGCGGCCTTGGTTGCAGGCCGGCCGGCGTCGCGCTCCAGCGGTACCTTGGCGCGCCGCGAACACGGAAAGCCCGCGCTGCCGCGCGCAGTCTGCCATTCAAAGACCAAGATGCGCCTGCGCCGCCGAGGCGCCGCGCCTCGACTTTTGTCGGTTTTGTCCTCCCTTTGATCCATGCGCCTGCTCGGCCTGCACCACATCACCGCCATCGCCTCCGACGCGAAGCGCAACGTCGACTTCTATACCCGCGTCCTCGGCCTGCGTTTCGTCAAGAAAACCGTCAACTTCGACGATCCCGGCACCTATCACCTCTACTACGGCGACGCCGGCGCTTCGCCCGGCACGCTGCTGACCTTCTTTCTGTGGGACGGAGCGCCGCAAGGGCGCCGCGGCGCCGGCATGACCAGCGCCATCGCCTATTCCGTGCCGGCCGACGCCCTGGAGTTCTGGCGCGAGCGCCTCAGGGCGGCCGGCGTGGCCATGACCGAGCTCCCGCGGCGTTTCGGCGACGCCGTGCTGGCGTTTGCCGACCCCGATGGAATTCCGCTCGAGCTGGTCGGAACCGCCGAGCCCGACCCGCGCATCCCGGCACCGCATGCCGGGGTGCCGGCGACAAAAGGCATCCGGGGATTTCACAGCGTGACTTTGCCGGTCGGCGCGGGCACCCAGACCGCCGAGGTGCTCACGCGGGACATGACTTACCGCCTTGCGGCCAAGGACGGAGTCCGTTCGCGCTACACGGTCGGAGCCGGCGGCCCCGGCACCTATGTCGACTTGGTGGCCGATCCGGGCCTGCCGCACGGTCGCAGCGGAGTGGGCACGGTGCACCACGTGGCGTTCCGCACGCCCGACGACCCGGGCCAGGCCGAGGCGCGCAACGCCCTGGCGGCACGCGGATTCAACGTCAGCCCGATCATGGACCGGTGTTATTTTCACTCGATCTACTACCGGGAGCCCGGCGGCGTGCTGTTCGAAATCGCCACCGACGGGCCGGGATTCACCGTCGACGAGCCGATCGCGCAGCTGGGCCGCAAGCTGATGCTTCCACCGTGGTACGAGGCGAACCGGGCGGAGATCGAAGCCCGCCTGCCGCGGTTGGATTGATATGAACCGGGATCAATCAGCGGTAGGAGCGAGCTTGCTCGCGATAGCAACGGATAGATCGCCTGCAAGCAGGCTCCTACATCGCTCACCAAACGGTTTCATCGATTCGGGAGCTTAATGCCGGTCTTGTCGCACCGCTCCGATTCTGCATGAGCCTCGCCGCCTACCCGCATTTCTTTCTTCCCGGCGTCGATGCAGCCGCCCCGCCGTTGTTGCTGCTGCACGGCACGGGCGGCGATGAACACGATCTGGTGCCGCTGGGGCGGGAACTTTCCGCCGGGTCGGCGCTGCTGGCGCCGCGCGGCGATGTGCTGGAGCATGGCGCCCGGCGGTTCTTCCGGCGTTTTGCCGAAGGGGTTTTCGATCTCGACGACGTGCGCCGGAGGGCGCGGGCGCTGGCCGGCTTCGTCAGTGCGGCCGCCGCCCACTACCATTTCGACGCCGCGCGGCTCGTCGCCGTCGGCTTTTCCAACGGCGCCAACATGGCCGCCGCCCTGCTGCAGGTGCGCCCGGAGTCGCTGGCCGGCGCCGTGCTGTTCCGGGCCATGGTGGTGCTCGACGAGCCGGCCCCGGCCGGATCGCTCGCCGGCAAACGCGTCCTGCTGGTTGGCGGCACCCGCGACCCGGTCGTGCCCGGCGACCACCCGCCACGTCTGGCCGCGCTGCTGCGGGCGGGCGGCGCCGATGTGACCGTCCAGATGCACGCCGCCGGCCATGGCCTGGTGCCGGAAGACCTCGCCGCCGCCAGAACCTGGCTGGCCGGCGGAGCGCGGCGACCGCGGGCCTGAGCCGGAATCGCGCTGGAGAACCATGGCCTTGCTCGCCGGCATTCAAACCGTCCGGCGAATGATGTAGGAGCCTGCTTGCAGGCGATTTCTCCTTCACCGTCGCGAGCAAGCTCGCTCCTACAAAAGCATGACTCCGGCTGAGGAATTTCCAGCCGATTTCCTGCATTCGTCGTTCGACAATTTCGGCCAGACTTTTATTCTACCACCCACATGAACATGATTTATCGCCGCCTCGGCGCTTCCGGTCTCCAGGTCAGCGCGCTGTCCCTCGGCTCCTGGGTCACCTTCGGCAAACAAATCGGCGACCGCGTCGCCCGCCAGCTCATGCACGCCGCCTACGACGCGGGCGTGAACTTCTTCGACAACGCCGAGGCCTACGCCGACGGCCAGGCGGAGATCGTCATGGGGCGCATTCTCCGGCAGGCCGGCTGGCGGCGCAGCAGCTACCTCGTGTCGAGCAAGGTCTTCTTCGGCGCCGAGGGCGACCGGCCCAACGAGGCCGGCCTCTCGCGCAAGCACGTCGTCGAGGCCTGCCACGCCGCGCTGCGCCGCCTGCAGGTGGACCATCTCGACCTCTACTTCTGCCACCGGCCCGACCCGACGGTGCCGGTCGCCGAGACGGCCCGCGCCATGCACGACCTCATCGTGCAGGGCAAGGTGCTCTACTGGGGCACGAGCGAATGGAGCGCTGCGCAGATCACCCAGGCTCACGCCGTGTGCGCCCGGTTCGGCCTGCATCCGCCCGTGATGGAGCAGCCCCAGTACAATCTTTTCCACCGCACCCGCGTGGAGAAGGAGTACGCGCCGCTCTACCGCCGGTTCGGCACGGGCACCACCACTTGGTCGCCGCTCGCCTCCGGTTTCCTCACTGGCAAGTACAGCCGCGGCGTCCCGAAGGATTCGCGGCTCAACGTCCCCGGGCTGGAGTGGCTGCGCAAAGTTGTCCTCACCGGCAACA
>CAZAFS010000107.1:0-5190 GCA_964484165.1 uncultured Opitutaceae bacterium
GGCTCGAGGATGTCGAGCCTGAACAGATCGACGACGAGCTGTTTCAGCCGCGCCGGTAGCAAGTTTCGGTCACGGCTGCGGTGTTTCATCCCCGGAGCATACAGGCAACGGCGGAACGCCGGCATGGGGTACAACCCGCGGCGGGCAAATGCCGGGCGATGCCGGGTTAGACCTCATAGCCGGGGCCCGCCGATCGGCGCATCATGCCCGGCGAAGTCATTCGTCGAAACTCAACCACTGAGGATACCACCATGGCCAAGAAAAGCAGAGGCGGCAGGATGACTGCTGCCAAACGTCGCGCCGCCAAGTCGCCCGGCGGCCGCGGCCCGGTGAGGAAACGTCCGGCTGGTCGGAACATCATGCGCACGTGAAAGGCCGCGGGCGGTGGACGTTGCTGCCGGCATGAGGCGCGGCTGCGCGGGAACCAGATTCGACCGTGGTGGGTCGGCTTGTCATTGCGAGGAGCCCGCTCGCGCGGGACGACAAAGCAATCCAGCCCTTCGACAAGCTCAGGGCCCCGAGCCCAGTCGAGGGGCTGGATCGCCATCCTCCTTCGCCAAGGCTGCGGAGGACAGGCTGGCCCGTTCTGCTGGCCAGCAGAACGAGCCTCGCGATGACAAGGCAAAACGGACCCCCTGCCGATTCAACTGGCCGCTGTCCTGAACGCAGAACGGCACTAGCCGTTCT
This sequence comes from uncultured Opitutaceae bacterium, assembly GCA_964484165.1. Lineage (GTDB taxonomy): Bacteria > Verrucomicrobiota > Verrucomicrobiia > Opitutales > Opitutaceae > Fen-1467. The sequence goes on from CAZAFS010000107.1 coordinate 688, forward strand.
GCAAAAACTCCTCGAATGACTGTTCGAGCAGGGCGCCTTTGCTCAACGCCAGCCATTCGATCTGGGCCTGGGTATTCACAAACGCGTTCATCAGGGCGTCATCTTTGCAGATCAGCCCGAGGCGCTCCACCTGGCACCGGCAGGTGCAGGTGATCTCGTCTCCGAACGAACGCAGGACTTTGTCGACCGCCTGTTTGTCGCCTTTGCAGTCCCAGTAAATATTGAGGTGGATTCTGGCGACCATCTCCTCCGGGTCCAGGAGCGGATGAATGCCAAGGAAGAACTTCCAGTACTGCTTTCCGATCTCACAGTAATACATGAGGCTGTAAATCACCACGAATTGCAGCGCTTCCTGCATCGTGGTCTCCGGGACCCAGACCAGGCCCCGCTTCAGACCCTTGTAGACGGCGCAGACGATGTCGTAGGATTTGAAGCCCTTCAGTTCCTCAAAAAACGCCAGTGTCGCCGGCAGGGCGTGGCAGAATTTTGCGCGCGCTCTCTCGGGACACACCGGGCAGGCCTGAAAGGCCACCGCGCCGCTGATCTCACGGGGAATTTGATCCAGATTGGATTCGAAGGTATGCGCGAACGATTCGATCTTTTCACCGGTGAGAACGATCCGCCTTCCATCGGGAAAAAGGAGATACAGCCCGTTCTGCTCAAAATCATCCACTTTGATTTCCATTTTGTCCTCCAGCCAATCGGAAACTGAATCAATGGGCAAGGGGGGGCATCCCCCAGGAGGCTTGGGCGAATCGACCCACTACCGAGGATTCCCGGACCAATCCGCGGATATTGATATCAGCAGCGCGGTTGGAAAAAATCTCTTTCCGCAGCCGGCCTCTTCGCGGATTCCCCTCTTGGTCCTGTCCGCCGCCTGCCCGGGCCGGCGGGATGCGCGGCAGCGCGGGAACCAAGTTTCCGATTGCGATGAGCCGAGGACCAGCCGCCATCAACTGGTCATGCTGGATTTGACCTTGTCGTAGGCTTCCTGCGTCCGCACCCACGCCTGGCCGACCCGATCCTTCTCCTGGGCCCAGGTCTCGGGGCTGGCCCGGTTCAAAACTTCACCCGTGGACTTCAGGGCGGACCGGGCGTTTTCCATCTCCTTCATCGCGAAATCCCAGTCCTTGGTGTTCGCGATGCTCTTCATGGCGGCGCGTTTGGCGGTCAGCTCACTGACCTGCGCGTCCACCTTCGCTTCCAGCTGGGTGAGGCCGGCGAAAAACTGGGTGCGCATGTCGTAGGTGCAATCCTTGATGTCGAGCCATCGGGTGGCGATGGTAGCGGGGCTGGAATTGGCCGCCACCGGCACAACGGTGGTGGCTGGTGCGGGCACAGTTGTCGTCGCCGGGGTTGTCGCCACATTTTGGGCGGGCGGCGAAGGGTCGGCGGCAGTCCTCTCCTCCTTGGCGCAGGCAACGGTGGCAAAGGCGGTCAAACCGAGAACGGCGGTGATCAGAATGGGGCGGCGATTAGTTTTCATGCGATGGTGCAATCGGACGGGCGAGTTTCCGGGCACTCCCGTTCCCTGGGGGGCGGGAGTTTCTTGTGCCCCCAATATCGCCGGATCGACGGCGGGAAGCCATGGGGTGTTACCCGACAACGGGACCTGCGGCGGACGCCATCGATCGAGCTTTGACGCCACCCCACCGGCCGGAGGCAGCGCCGCCGGACCCTTTGGAGCCGGCTTGGCGACAGCTCCCGGTCGGTCACAACGATCCCAAGCTCCAGCAGTCGGCATCCGCGGGTAGGTAACACCCCATGGCCTCACCGCGCCGCCGGGCGTAACATCACGCCGTAGAACAACGACTTTCCCCTCCGGAGAGTCCGATCGCGCCCGGCGGCGGCCGGCGCTCTCGCTACTCCCCGCCGTTGGAGGAAAACATCATGACTCTTGGCACCGTCCTCTTGATTTTGTTCATCGTGCTCCTGCTCGGCGCGCTGCCCACTTGGCCGCACAGCCGCAGCTGGGGCTACTATCCCACCGGCGGCTTCAGCTTGTTGATCCTCATTCTGGTCGTGCTGTTGCTCACGCATCGGATGTGAACGAAACCCGCCTCCGCCCATGGCCCATCTCTTTCTCGCCCTCTTCCTCCTCGTCTTTGGTCTGAATGTCCTGTTCGGACTTTTCATCCCCATGTGGGTCACCGGCGTGCTTGCGATCATCGCCGGCGCCCTGCTCGTGATGGAGCACTTTCGCGTCCGCGTGGACCGGAAGTAGCGGCCCGAGCCCCGCCGCGACCACCGTGCGCCACTCCCTCCGGGCCTGGCGCCTGTCCGCCCTCTTCCTGCTTGGCGCCGGGCTGAGGCTGCCGGCGCAGGAGTTGACTTTTCTCGGCGGCCTGATGAGCAAGTCGGACCTCCGGCAGACGAGCTTCGCCTGGCAGGTCGACTACCGCCAGGATCTTTACCGCAACTTCGCCGGGTCCATCGCCTATATCAACGAAGGCCACGTGCCGGGCCATCATCGGGATGGCACCGCGTGGGAGGCCTGGGGTCGTCTGCCGCTTTTCCAAAGCCGCGCCTCGCTCTCGCTGGGCCTCGGCGCCTACTATTTCTACGACACGCAGCCGCTGCCGGGCGGCGACACGGCGAACATCCACGGGGTGGCGCCGATCTACAGTCTGTCCGCCACGGGCTACCTGTCGAACCGGTGGTTCTACCGGTTCATGTTCCACCGCATCAGCCCCGCCCACCAGCTCAACGTGAACACCCTGACCGCGGGCGCGGGCTTTTGGTTTGGACAGGACAAAAAACCCACCCCCGGCAAACTCGGCGACGCGCCGAACGAGCAGGCCTACGTGACCGACAATGAACTGACCGCCTTTTTCGGCCAGAGTGTCGTGAACACCTTCCTCAGCCAGAAGGCGCGCGCCTACGCCGCGGAATATCGCCGGGGCATCTTTTCCCACGTCGATTGGACCGGGTCGGTGATTTATGAAGGCGACCCGGAGATCATCCGGCGCAGCGGAGTCGCCACCCAGCTGTGGTTTGTCAACACGTTCTTCCAGGACCGCATCACGGTCGGCGGCGGCCTTGGCCCCTATGTTTTCCTCGATCACAAACACCCGGCCAGCGCGGGCCGGAAGAACCCGGCGGCGGTCGCTCCGCTGGCTTCGCTCACGTTTTCCGTGCGGCTTTCCGACCACTGGATTCTGCGGCTGGTGATTGACCGCGTGACCAGCAGCTACAATCGCGACGCGGATATCTTCCTGCTTGGGCTTGGCTACCGCTGGCCGCGGTGAGTCGGCCGGCCCGGCTCGCGCGCGCCGCCAACCGGTGGCAGCCGACGCCGCCCTGGGGTCAAATCGGGCCGCTCGACGCTGCGGATCTCGACCTTGCGCCGTCAGCCCCCGCCGGTAGGCCAACACCCCATGGCGCCACCCCGCCGCCGAAAGTACGATTCCGGGATGAACTCATCCTTCAGACACCTCGCCCTCTTTCTACTCGCCGCGGCGTTTTTTGCCCTCGTCGCCACGGGCTGCCAGACCACCAAAGGTTTCGGGAAGGACGTGAAGAATCTCGGCAACAAGATCGAGGATAAATCCGGCTCCTGACCCGCGTCGCGGGAGGAATCGGACCCTCAGTCCTTCCGGTCGTCGGGTTTCCGGTCGTCAGGCTTCCGGTCACCGGGCTTCTGGTCGCCCTTGTTGCCCGGCTTGCGATCATCGCGGGCGGCGTCCTGCTTTTTGCCGGGCGGTGTCCAGTTTCTCGGGTAGCTCTGGACCACGCTGCTATGGTGCACCGCCGGCGAGTCGTGAAAATCCACCCGCACCGACGGTGCGGCCAGCAGCACGCTCGCCGTGACGCCCCGGGGCTCAGGCCGCCGGACCCACGCATCGCCGTCGCGATACACGTATTCGTTGCGGGTGCGGCTGTAGTAGATTTCGTAGCCCGGGTAATAGTCGTAGTCATCCTGAACCACCACCGTGGTCTGCGCCTGCACTCCCGGGGACCCCCGATATCCCGAGCGCTGATTCGACCCAGCAACCATGCAGGCAGTCAGCGCGGCCAAAAGCGCGGCGCCGATCAAGAAGCCGGCCGTGCCGGCGGGACGGAAAATCTTCTTTGTCATGGCACCACCATACGGTCGTCGCGGGGCAGGTGCCATGGGGTGATCGCCTACCGAAAGGCGACGGCACGGGCCGCCGCAGGGTCCCGTCGGGGCGGGCTGCGGGAATTGACCTCGCCGAGAAGCCCGACCTGTGGCGCCAGGGGCGGCCCGCGACCGGTTCAGAACCGGCGGCTCTGCGCGACCGAGAGTTGCTGCCGGAAGGTGCTTTCGTCGCGCCGGGAGGCGCGCTTGAGCTTCATGTTCCGCACTTCGGAGTCGGCCAGTTGCTTGGTAAGTTCGGCGTTCGAGAGAGTCAGCTTGGCCACCGTCTCGTTCGCCGTGAAAAGCTGCTGTTCCAGTTCCAAAGTGCATTGTTCAGACATGCCTTTTGATATCCGCCGCCACCCGCAATAGCGACAACCATCGCGGAATTCTCTCTCCGGCGG
>CAZAFS010000107.1:5290-8980 GCA_964484165.1 uncultured Opitutaceae bacterium
CCGGCGGTTGCCTTCGGCTCCTGTAAAATTTCCGGGCGGATTTTCACAACGGCTTCGCGCCTTGGCGTGCGGTGCTGTCCCGTCAACGATCTCGGCGCGCCCGGCTCTGCTGGCCAGCCCTTCGACTCGACTCAGAGCCGACCCTCGACCTGGCTCAGGGCCGGCAGAGCGCCCTACCCGCGTCTTGAGGTCAAGCCGCTCCACCGGCGGGCAGCCCGGGGCTTGGGGATCAGCGATACGACTTGTCGTCCAGCCGGTCGAAGTTCGTCGCGTCGCCCACCACGCCCAAAGTCACGATGGCAAAGGTGAACACCGTGGTGCCCGGTTCGAGATGGCCGCCAAACGCCTTGTCCTTGTCCGCGAACGTCACGTGGGCATGGACGCGGCCGTCGATCACGTAGCCGTTCATGGTCACCAGGTCGGCCGGGCCGGTGGGGTTGACCACATGGATGTTCTTCGAGGGAAACTCGCGGTTGCTGACCGTGTGGAAGTGGTAACCGCGGACCGAGCCGATGCCGGCGAGAATCACCGCGTGATGGATCTTCTGCTGCCGCACCATGCTCTCCAGCCCGGCGAGGAGATCGGTGTCGTATTTGAACCGCAGCACCACGATGCGCTCGAATTTCGCGTCGATCGCGTATCCGGCCGGCACGGCGTCGCTGTTCGGCCGGGCGTCGTCGGCGCTGGGCGCGCTGGTTTTTTCCGTGCGGGTTTCCTGCGCGGCGAGCAGGGCCGCCGCCAGGAACGTGAGACAAACAAGGATTCTTTTCATGGGCGGGTGGGTGTTGAGCATGGCGGTGGATGGTTGCGACGGGCCGGGCTCAGCCGGCGGACCTCAGCTCCTGCCAGAGCGCGGCGAGGCCCAGGCGTTCGAGCCACGGCGCCAGGGCGGCCTCGTCCACGCCGGTGATTTCCCGGATCGCCCGGATGTCGGCGGCATGCTTGGTGGACCGGCCTTCGCGGAAATACTCCAGCTTGCGCAGCACGACATATTCCGGCGGAGCCATCGCGACCGACAAGTCCTCGCGCCATGCCAAGCGGCGCCGCCGCGGCAGCGCCCAGGCATGCAGGGGATCGGTGCCCGCCAGGTAGATGTCGGCTTTGTAGCCGGATTCGAGGTGGATGAGGTTGAAGTGTCCGCGCTGCGGCCGGGCCTGTTCCGCCTGAATCACGGTTTCGGGTGGCACGTAGAATTCGGTTTCGGGAAAGGCGCGCAGCAGGGCGGCCCGGGCGGCATCGTCGAGGCTGAGGACAACGTCCAGATCATTGGTCACCCGCGGCTGACCGTAGAGAATCGCCGCGATGGCGCCGGTCACCATGTACGGCGCACCCACGGCCTCCAGCCGCTCGACGAACAGGCTCAGCTCATCCGGTTCGGGCATGGAGGATGCGCTCGGCCACGGCGCGTTTGACCTGCGCGTCGGTCCACGACGGATGGCGGTCGCGGAAGCCCGCCGCCAGCAGCACGCGCATGGTGCGGTTCATCCGCAAGGCCTGGCGCAGGCGCTGCTGCGGGGTCATGGCCCGGTAGATCGCCACCTGTCGCTCCTGGGCGGCGCGCACGTGGGCTGGTACGGCGGTGGCGGACATGGCCTCACGCTACCCAGCCGGGCGGCGCTAGCAAGAGCGGCTTCGCGCCGCGGACGGCGTCATTGGGTCAAGCCGCGCCGCGGTTGGAACCACCTGAATCTTCACTGAAGGCGACGAAGGAAACGAAGAGTTCCGGCCAGTCCTCTGCTGCCTTCGCAACCTCCCGCAGGATGGCGATTCTCTTTCCCTGGCGGCTTTGCGCCCTGGCGCGAGGTTCCGCCCCGTCGGCGACCTCGGCGCGCCCCGCTCTGCTGGCCAGCAGAGCACCCTCCCCGCTTTCCGGCTGCACGAATCGCTCCGGCTACGGTCCCGCCGGCGGGCCGCCGCGCGCCTTGTCCTGCAGGAGGCGGACCCGATCCACCTCGGCATCCGTCTCCGACAAACCCAGGCTGCGGATCATCTGCCCGATCGGTGTCGCCGGGTCGTTGGACCAGAAGATCCCCGCGTCCTCCGAGTCGTAGTAGTGATAGCCCACCCGGTCCCCGAATTTGCGGCGGAGCGCCTCGCCGTTCTCCAGCACCGCATCCCAGTGGAGCAGCGCAAAGGAGAGATCGACTTCGTGGACGAGCACCGCGCCCTCCCGGGCAACCTGCGCCTCGATCACGCCGAGCGGGCCGACGACCGCGGCGCGGTCCCGGGGCGTGGCATTCACGACGTAGTACTCGTGCTGCATCGCGTAGGCGGCGGGGTGGACCACATCCGGATTGGCCGAGGGCAGCACGACGATTTCCGCGCCCTGGTCGGCCAGCGCCTGCCAGCCGTCGGGATACATCATGTCAAAGCAGATCTGGATTCCCACCCGCCCGAAATCGCAATCAAAGACGGGGAACGACCGCCCGGGGGTGATCCCCGCCTCCAGCACGTCGCTGTTTTGGGGCGCCACCGGGTGCACTTTCCGGTAGATGCCCGCCACGCGCCCGTCGCGATCCACCAGCACCGCCGCATTGCCGTACCGCGGGAGGGCGTCCGCCTCCCGCAGCAGCATCGGCACCACCAGGTAACAGTGATACCGCCGGGCGCACGCGGCGATCCGCGGCTGCACCTCCTCCAACCGCACCGCCTGCTGCGCCAGCGCGTCGCCGGGCCGGGCCAGGAATGCCTCCGGCAGCACGACCAAGTCCAGCGGTTTCCCCGGGTAGTCGCTCCCCGCCCGCGCCGCGATCGACTCCACGACCTCGTCCATCGCTTGCAGGCGCTTCTCCAGCGGCAGCAAATAAACCGGGTAGCCGCTGACCATTGTGCCCACCAGAACCTTCTGCGGCGGACGGTCGCGGCGCGCCGTGGCGGCGGGGCGGGGTCGTGGCGCGGGCGATTCCGCGGCCGCCGACAACGGATCCGCCATGATTCCCGCGCAGCAGATCGCCAGCGTGAAGGAAGCCGCCGCCCATCGCCTCGCGGTCCGGCGGCCGAAGCGGGCGCCGGGCATCGTCTCGGGGCGGCGCGCCTCTTCAGGCTCGGTCTGGTGCACGGCGGCACTTGGGTCGGGTGAGTCCATCACGCACTGTATTCCAACGGCGGCTGACTGGCCAGTGGGGAGTTGCCCGGGGCGGTCGCGCCTGACCCTCGTCCGGAGTCACCACTCAATCCAAGCAGCATTGCCGGGATTTTGCCGTCGCCCCCCGGCGCGGATGTTCCCGCGCACCAGCCCGGAGGCCGGCGGGGCCCCGACGACATCCCATCCGGGGATGAGCGGTGTCGTGTGATCCCAAACCGTGTCCGCGCCATCTCCCGGCGGCTATATATTCGGGTTCCCGACGGGTCGCATCACGGACCTTACGCCGTCTTGCACCTGGCTGGTCCGATCGCGCCCGCCGTTGAAACTGCCATCGCCGGGGAGGTAGGTCAGTCGCGTGACGTAAGTGGTCCCGCCGCCGGCGATGACCAGTTCCCCACTGGCATCGATGCGCCAGACATGTGGCATGTTGCTCCAACTCGGGCGGGCCACACCATCGGCGGTAAACATCATGGTTCCGAGGGGGCTGCCGTTATCCGACCAGGTATAGGTCGTGTTGAGGAGGAGCGTGCGAATAGCGGTGCCTGAATTCGACCCGTGTGATGTGGTGACCTCAGTCCCGGTGTCCTTGTTTCCGGTGGAAACAT
>CAZAFS010000108.1:0-387 GCA_964484165.1 uncultured Opitutaceae bacterium
TGTTGTCCGACGCGAAGAAGACGAAACTGCGGCGCACGTCGTCGTTCCGGCCGACGCTGGCGAGGGTGAAGCCCAGCGCGGCGACGTCGCTGAAAACCGGGTTGGACGCGCGCAGCGCGGCGAGCTCGGCGTAGGAGAACTGACGGTAGTCGCGGTTGGCCTCCTTGCGCGCGGTGAAGATGTTCACGACTTCCGCCGGCTTGTACGGCACCACCGGGCGGAGCATGAGGCCGTTGACGATGGAGAAGACCGCGGAGTTGACACCGATGGCGACGGCGAGGGTGACAATCGCCACGAGGGTGAAGCCGGGCGACTTGGCGAGGGTGCGGAGGGCGAAGCGGAGGTCGGCAATCACGAGTGTAAGGAGTAAGGGTTAAGGAGTAAGGG
>CAZAFS010000108.1:487-8975 GCA_964484165.1 uncultured Opitutaceae bacterium
TTAAACCTTACACCTAAACCTTCCTACTCGGCTCTGAGGGCCTCCACCGGATTGACCCGCGTGGCCCGCCGCGCCGGCAGCCAGCACGCGAGCAGGGCGACACCCAGCAGCAGCAACGCCACGAGGGCGATGGTGGCCGGATCCGAGGCTGCCATGCGCGGCATCGACGCCTGCAGGGCCAGGTTCAGTCCGTAGGCGAGCAGGCTGCCAATCACGAGCCCGAGGAGCGTGAGCCCGACGCCCCGCCGGAGCACGAGGCCGAGCACGTCGCGCGGCTTGGCGCCCAGCGCGAGGCGGATGCCGAACTCGCTGGTGCGCTGCGCGACGAGGTTGGAGATGACGCCGTAGAGCCCGAGGGCGGCCAGCACGAGGCCCAGCAGGGCAAAACCGCCCAGGGTGTCGTTGATGACCACGATATTGTGCGCATAACGATCCGCCGCCTCGGGCATCGTGTACATCTCCTGCACCGCGACGTTGGGGTCGACATCGGCAACGGCGCGAAGGACGTCGTTCTTGAACGTCGCCGGCGCCGGCCCGCGCACGAGGAGCCACAGGTACCCCCACGGCTCGTTCACGAGCGGCTTGTAGACCTGGAACATCGTGGAGGGATTGGCGAGGTTGAGCTGGAAATGGATGTCGCGCACGACGCCGATCACCTCGCGCCAGACCAGGGTATTGTTGTTCGAGCGGTCGCCGAAGCGCTTGCCGATGGCGCTCTCGTGAGGCCAGAAATGCCGCGCCATGGTCTGGTTGATGATCACCACCGGCGGACTGTCCACCTTGAGCTCGGGCGGGAAATAGCGGCCCTCCAGCAGGGGGATGCCCAATGTCTGGAAATAGTCCGAGCCGACCATGGTATAGCCGGCGATGGGCTGCTTCGCCGGATCGTCGGAAGTCTGGTCCGCCACCTGGATCGGCCAGATCTTGGAATAGTCGAATATCGGCGCGGTCGAGCAGATCCCCGTGTGCTCGGCATGGGGAATCTGCGCCAGCCGGCGCGCCAGTCTTTCAATTGCCAGGCGCCGGGAGTCCTCGGTCTGGTACGTGGATTGTTCGGGCAGGTGGATGTTCGCGGCCAGCACGCGGCCGGTGTCCCAGCCCAGATCCCGCTGCAGGAGGGCGCGGAAACCCCGGATCATGACGCCGGCGGTGGCGAGCAGCGCCAGGGCCAGCGCGACCTCCGCCACCACCAGACTGTGCCGCAACCGGTGGGTCCCCCGGCCCGAGGTGGAGCCGCGCGCCTGCTGTTTCAACGTCGCGACCATGTCGCCGCGCGAAGCCAGCCAGGCCGGCACCAGGCCGCACAACAGCCCGCTGAACAGGGAGGCCACAAACGCCACCGCGAGCACCCGGCCGTTCATCGGCAGGGACAGGCTGCCCGCGTCCCCGAGCTGGATCGCCCGGCCGATCAGGGCGTTGGCCCAGGCGCCGACGAGCAGGCCGAGCATGCCGCCGCTCACGCCGAGGACCATGGATTCGGTCAGTTGGTGGACAATCAGCCGGACGCGCGAGGCGCCGAGCGCCGAGCGGATCGCGAGATCGCGCGTGTTGGCGGCGGCCCGGGCGAGCTGAAGGTTGGCGATGTTAAAGCACGCGATCAGCAGCACGACCCCGCCGACCCCGAAGAGCAGCCACACGATGAAGCGGCTGGTGCTGTCCATGGTCGCCTCTTGCAGCGACGTCAGGTGCAGGCCGCGGCCCGCGTTGCGCGACGGATCCTCGCGGGCCCAGCGCGCCAGCAGCGGCTCGACCTGGGCAGTGGCCTGGGCGCGGCTGACGCCGGGCCGCAGCCGGCCGGCCACGACGAAGAAGTGGTTGCCCCGGTCGTCCTTCACTTGCGGCGGGATGGTGATCGGACGCCAGAGGTCGATCCGGCCCCAGAACATCGGGTAGGTGAACGAAGCCGGCATCACCCCGATCACCGTGACCGGCTCGGCGTTGAGGTGGATCAAGCGGCCGATGATATTGGGATCGCCACCGAAGCGTGACTGCCAGAGGGCGTGGCTGAGGACGACGACCTGGTTGCGCCCCGGCACCTCCTCGTCCGCGGTGTAAGCGCGTCCCAGCATCGGCTGCACCCCGAACGTGGTGAAGAACTCCGCGGATGCGTCGATCGAATGCAGGCGTTCGGCGGGCCGCCCCGGTTCGACGAGGGTGTTGTCCCAGCCGGCAAACGCCGTGACAGACTCGAATGGCGGGGTCCCGCCGCCCTGAGCCGTGGCCGCTTGGGCGCGCATCTCCTCGGTCTCGGCAAAGGCGAAGCCGTCGGGCTGGCCCTTGGCGGTGGTGCCTTGGACGAAGACCATCCGATCCGGGTCCGGAAAGGGCGCGCTGCGGAACAGCATCACGTCGACCAAGGTGTACATCGAGGTGTTCACCCCGATGCCGAGGGCGAGCGTGAGCAGGGCCACGGCGGTGAAGCCGGGCGCCTTGGCGAGCGAGCGCAGCGCGAAGCGGAGGTCGGCAATCACGAGTGTAAGGAGTAAGGGTTAAGGAGTAAGGGAGAGGACTCAGGTTAAGGTTGAGGTGGCGAGTGGCCGGCAAGGGGATTGGGACCTGGACCTTAAACCTTACACCTAAACCTTCCTACTCGGCTCTGAGGGCCTCCACCGGATTGATTCGCGTGGCCCGCCGGGCGGGCACGAGGCAGGCGGCGACCGCGGCCAGCAGCAGCAGCAGCGCGCTGGCGGCGTAACTGATGGAGTCGGTGGTCGTGACGCCGAAAAGCTGGGATTGCAGCAGCCGGCTGACGCCCCAGGCGCCGGCGAGGCCGAGGACGATGCCCGGGAGCGCGAGCTGCAGGCCGTGCCGGAGCACATCGCGCAAAACGTCGCGGCGTTGCGCGCCCAGCGCCATGCGAATGCCCACCTCGCGTGTCCGCTGGCTGACCACGAACGAGAGCACGCCATAGATGCCGATCAGCGAGAGCAGCAGCGCGATGCCGGCGAAGAAGACAAAAAGATTCATGTTGAACCGGCGGCCGGAGACGAAGTCGGCCATGCGGTCGGACATGGGCCGCACGTCGTGGATCGGCTCGTCCTTCGCGACCACCTGGACGGCGGTGCGGATCGAGGCGGCGGCGGCCGCCGGATCCAGGCGGGTGCGCACGACCAGATGCATGCCGGTCGGATTGGGAAACTGCCGCAGCGACAGGAAAAACTCGGCGGTCGCGCCGCGTTCCAGGCCCGACTGGGCGGTGTTGCCCACCACCCCGATCACCTGCACCCAGGGCAGGCCCATCTCCGGGTAGCCGAGCCGGAAGCGCTTGCCTATCGGATCCTCGCCTGGCCAGTACTGCTCCGCCATGCGCTGGCTGATGATGCCGTCGAAGACGACGCCCTTGAAAACCACGCCCAGATTCTGCGGTGACAGGTCCACGCCCGGGGGGATCACCGGCTGCACCTCATGGCCGTCGAACGTCCGGCCGCGCAGGAGGGGAATGCCCATCGCGCGAAAATAATCGGCGCTGACCGTGTGATTGCTGACGGAGGGAAATTCGCCGGGCCCGGGCAGCGGCCGCCCATCGAAGTAGATCGCCATGTAGGAGTCGGACCAGGTGAAGGGCAGGTTGCTGGCGACGCCCGCGGCCTCCACGTCGGGCAGCGAACGCGCGGCGGCGACGACGCGCCCGTAGAATTCGGAAAAGCTGTAGGGATCGCGCTGGAACTGGCTCATGGGCGGCGGCGTGACCTGCAGGGTGAGGAGGTGGTCCGGCGTGATGCCGGAAGGCACCTGCAGCAGCCGGTCGAGGCTGCGGATCAGCAGGCCGGCCCCGACGAGCAGGACCAGCGCCAGGGCCACCTGGGCGACGACCAGCAGGTCGCTCAGCCGGGTCCGGCCGAAAAGCGTGCGAACCACGCGGCGCGTGTTCTTCAGCGCGTCGTTCGGATTGGCGTGGGATAACCGCCAGGCGGGCGCGAGGCCGAAGCCGATGCCGGTCAGCAGGGTGACGCCGGCGACGAATGCGAGCACCCGCAGGTCGAAGCCGCCGGCCGAGTCCAGCAACGGCTGCATTTCCCACGGCACCAGCCGGCTGCCGAATTCGTACCCCCACAGTCCCAGCAGCGAGCCCACCGCGCCGCCGGCCGCCGCCAGCAGCAGGCTCTCGACCAGGAGCTGGCGGAGCAACTGGAGCCGGGAGGCGCCCAGCGCGGTGCGGATCGCCATCTCCCGCTCGCGGGCGAATGACCGCGATAAAAGCATGTTGGCCACGTTGACGCAGGCGATGAGCAGCACCATCCCGACCGCCCCCAGCAGGAGTGAAAGCTGGGTGCGCGCGGAACCGGCCAGCTGCTCCCGCAGCGGGGTCACGCTGACGCCGATGCCGGTGTTGACCTTCGGATATTCCTTTTCGAGTTGCCGCGCGAGGACGGTCATCTGCGCCTGGGCCGCCGCCGGCGTCACGCCATCCCGCAGCCGGGCGATGGCGTAGGCGTCGTTGTGGTTCTCGCGCATCGTCATGAACTGCTGCTGCACGAATGGCGCGATCGGCCGGTAGAAGTCCGCGCGCCGGTGGAAACGGAAACCCGCCGGGAGGAGGCCGGCCACGGCCACCGCCTGCCCGTCCAGCAGCACCGTGCGGCCGACAAGTTCCGGGTCGCCGGCGAAATATTTCTGCCAAGCCTCATGGGTGACCCAGACGACGGGCGCGGCGCCCACCCGATCATCGTCGGCCGTGAGGCTGCGCCCCTGGTCGATCCGCGTGCCCAGCACGGAAAAGAAGTCCCGCGAAACCAGGAGGGCCGACACCAACACGGTGCTCTCGGCCGTCTTCAGCTTGGCTTGCTGGGGATGATAGATGGCCAGGGCGGAGAAGACGTCCTGCCGGGCGCACCAGTCGACGAAATTGGGGTAGGACACGGACATATCGCCGTCCTTGTGCTCCATGACCGACACCATCCGGTCCGCCTGCGGGTAGGGCAGGGCCCGCAGGAAGGTGGTGTTGACGATGCTGAAGATCGCCGTGTTCGCCCCGATCCCCAGGGCGAGCGTCAACACGATGATCGCGGTGAAGCCCGGAAATTTGGCGAACTGGCGGACCGCATACCGGAGGTTGGGGGGCATGGGGATGGGAGGCTTTAGGCTGAAGGCGCAAAGCTCTGGGCTGGCTGGGTGCGCGCCGGAGGTCTTGGTCGGCTTCCGGCTTGACGCTTAAGGCTTATCGCCTGGTCACAGCGAGCTCTCGGCTTCGCGGGTGACCGCGCTTTCCTCGACGACACGGCCGTCGAACAGGTGCACGGAGCGCGCGGCGTGGCGGGCGAAGCGATGATCGTGCGTTACCATCACGATGGTGGAACCGGCCCGGTGCAGATTGGCCAGCAACTCCATGACGGCATCGCCGTTCTTCGAGTCGAGATTGCCCGTCGGCTCGTCGGCGAGCAGCACGGACGGGTAGCCCGCGAGGGCGCGGGCCACGGCCACGCGCTGCTGCTGGCCGCCGGAGAGCTGGGAGGGGAGGTGCTTGGCCCGGTGGGCCATGCCGACCTTCTCCAGCGCCTCGTTCACGCGCTGTTTGCGCTCGCTCGCCGGCATGCCGCGGTAGGTCAGCGGCAGATCGACGTTCTCGTAGACCGTCAGGTCGCCAATGAGGTTGAACGACTGGAAGATGAAGCCGATCTCGCGGTTGCGGATGCGCGCCCGCTCGGCCAGCGAGAGGCCCTGCACCGGCCGGCTGTTGAGCAGGTATTCGCCGTCGGTCGGCGTGTCGAGCAGGCCCAGGATGGAGAGGAGCGTGGACTTGCCGCAGCCGGAGGGACCGGCGATCGAGACGTATTCGCCCTTGAGAATATCAAGGTGAATGCCGGAGAGGGCGTGGGTTTCCACTTCGTCAGTCAGGAAAACCTTGGTCACACCGTCGAGTTTGATGAGGGACTGGCCGTTGGTTTCAGTATTCATATGAATGGGGGGCGGGGTCGGAATCGTCCCTCTAGCACACGCCAGGGGACCGGAGAGTTGGTTTTTTTCGCGGGCGGAAGCGGGCTCGGGTCAATTCAGGCGGATGCGGTCGTTGGCATCATACGGGGACATGTCGGACAGAATGACGCGGTCGCCGGGCTGGAGGCCGGAGACGATCTCGATGGTATTGACCGAGCTCCGGCCAAGCTGCACCTGGGTGCGCGCCGCATAGACGCCGTCGGAATCGAGCTTGAAGATCCCCACGGTGCTGCGTTCCTGGCCGAAGGCTGGCCGGCCGACGTAGATGACGTCGTCGAGATGCTCGAGCTCGATGGTGCCGTCGACGCTGAGGTCGGGCCGCGCGCCCTTCGGCAGCGGACCGGTGATCGTGACGTCCACGGTGACGGTGCCGTTCTGCACGGAGGGATCGATGCGCGCCACCCGGCCGTCGACAATGCCGTTGCGGGTGTCAATCGATGCCGGCTGGCCGATCTGGATGTCCTTGGCCTGCGTCTCGGCAATCTTCACCTCGGCCTTGAGCCGGATCGGATCGGCCACGCGGGCCAGATTGGCGCCGGGTTCCACCTGCTGGCCGACATCGACCGGTTCCAACTGCAGCACGCCGGTCATGCCGGCGCGGACCGAAAGATGATCGGCTTCGTCGCGGCGCAGTTTGGCCTGGGCGCGGACCTGGTCGACCTGCGCCTCCTTCACGGCGAGCTGCGGGGCGATCGATTCCTTGGTGAAGGCAAAACGCTTCTGTTCGATCTGGTAGCGCGTGCTGGCATCATCTGCGGCGACTTTCGAGCGGCGGAGCTCAAGGGCGGAAACCAGACCGTCCTTGAACAGCTCGTCGTTGACCTCGGCCTGGAGGCGGGTGGTCTCAAACTCGGATTTGACGCTGGCCAGGGTGGCCTCGGCATCGAGCACGCTTTTCTCGAGCTGGACCTTCTGGTTCGTCAGGTCGGCCTCGGCCGACTTGAGTTGGGAGTCGGCGTCAACCGCGGCCTGCTCCACGCTGGGATTGGTCAGCATGAGGACCACGCTGTCGGCCGTGACGGGGGCGCCGGGGCGCAGCACGATGCGGTCGACGCGGCCCTGGGTGCGCGCAGCGATCCAGCGGATTTCCTCCGGCACCAGCGTGCCCAAGCCGCGGACCTGTCGGACCATGGGACCGCGCTTGACCGTGTCGACCCACACCAGATTGCGGTCGACCGTGGGCGCGGCCGGCTTGAGGCGCGCCAAGGCGTAGGTCACGCCGATCAGGGCAACAGCGACGATGCTGGCAATGATGATGCGTTTCCTGCGCTTTTCCTTGGCGGCGTTCGGACGAGGGATATCCATGGGACGGGTCTTTGAACCAGACCAGTTTGCATCGCTTGTGCCAAGCGCGGGACGATGCCGCAAGTCATTGGCCGAGAGATCGAAAGAATTCCGGCCGGCCCGGCGGGGCGCGGGCCAGACGCCGGTGGTGGGACTGGGCCGTCCCAGAAATGGGATGATTGTACCGCCGAATGCCGAAGGCCAGATGGTTCAGCCCGGCAATCCGCGACGGTTGGGCCTTGAGGTGGCTGTTATTTCACCCGATCACGCTCGGCGCCCGGCCATCGCGATCCGGGTCAGACCGGCAGCCGCAGCAACGCGGCGCAGCCGGTGACGCCGCCGTCCCGGTTCCGGAGCGTGATCGTGCCCCCGTGATTCTCGGCGATTTGCCGGCAGAGGAGCAGGCCAATGCCGGAGCCGCTCGGTTTGGTGGTGAAAAACGGCACGAACAGATTGGTCGTGTTGGCGATGCCGGGACCGTCGTCCTCGACTAGAATCTCGACAGACGATTTCCGCTGTTTCCAGCTCACGTGCACGCCGCCGCCGGTCTCGAGCGCGGCCTCGACGGCGTTCTTGAAGAGATTGATGAGCACCTGCTCGATTTGCGCCGCATCCACGCGCATGGTGAGATCGGGGCCGCCCGTCACGGCGATGGCCAGGCGGGTTTCCAGGGCGGCCGCGCGGCGGACGAGCGCGGCGACCTCCGCGGGCGCCAACGTGGGCTGCGGCAGCTTGGCCAGGCGCGCGTACGCCTGCATGAAACGGCTGAGCCCCTCGGCCCGCGTCTCGATGATCTCCAACCCGGAAATCATGTCGCTTTCCCAGTCGGGCGAACGCGGGCTGCGCTTGAGCATGGCGGTCAGGCTGCCGGCGAGCGATTTGATCGGGGCCAGCGAATTGTTGAGCTCGTGGCCCAGCACCCGCACGAGGCGCTGCCAGGCCTTCAGCTCCTCCTCGCGCAGGGGCACGCTGAGGTCGGCGACGACGACCAGGGTGTGCGGCAGGCCGCCCTCCCGGAACGACGTGCGCCGCATGCCCCAGCGGCCGGTGGCGCCGGGGAACCGGGCCGTGGCCAGCACGCGCGTGCCGTCGCCCTCGAGAAACTCCTGCACCCCGATTTCCGCGGCGGAACGGCCGAGGATCCGCTCCGCCGGCGCCGCCAGCAGCTCCTGACCGGCGCGGTTGACGAGCCGGAGCGTCGCGCTGCTGTCAAAGGCGAAGATGGCCACGTCGATCTCCTCCATGACCGTGCGCAGCAGGGCGGTGGCCT
>CAZAFS010000109.1:0-8927 GCA_964484165.1 uncultured Opitutaceae bacterium
CCGCGCCGCCGCGATGAACGGCCGCCCGCCCACCGCTGGTTCCACCATTTTGAAAACCCACCCTGGTAAGGGGCAGCCAGAAAGGTCTCAAGTCTTAAGGTCGGCGCGGCGAACAAGCCGCGGCTGCGCCTTCTGCCGCTAATCCCAACGCTACATGATTTTCAGACTGTAGGGCCGTCTGCGCCGAGTCGAAAATAAAACCGCCGCGGGTGAAGATCACCACGCGGCGGGTTGGATTTATCAGGCTGAAATTCTTGAAGCCTGGCGGATCCTCACTTCGAAGGTGTCGGAGCCGGAGCAGGAGCCGGAGCCGGAACAGGAGCAGGTGGAGGTGGCGGTGTCACATCGCCGCCGGGTGCACCCGGGCCGCCGCCACGATTTCCGCCCCGACCGGGGCCGGGAGGAAGCATCGCATCGAACTTCGTCTGCTGGTCCGCCGTCAGGAGGGCGCGGATCTGGTCACGCCCGGCCTTTTGCATTTCCTGCATCTTGGCGCGGAGGACCTGCATTTGCTCGTTCTGCTTCGTGGCAATGTCAGTGATTTTGGCCTTCTGGTCGTCACTGAGCTGCAGCGCTTCATCGAGCCGCTGCACCATTTGCGCCGGGTCCATCATGCCACCACGGCCGCGCCATTCTTCACGCGGTCCGCCGGGTGCCGGCAGATGGTCGCCCGGAGGCGGAGGAGGAGGCGGGGGCGGTGCGGCTTGATCGACGGCTCGGAGGATCGAGCCCGACAGGACACCCAGCGCCAGGGCCGGGACAATGATTTTAAGGAATGATTTCATAATGGCCTACGGGGGTTTGACGGAGCATGGGCTTCGCGCGTGAGTTGCAGGGAGACGTTGAGCGGTGAGACTGGATCCTTCCGAAGGCGAAACAGCCTGCGTTCAACTTTCCGCCGAAAATACACCCGCCAACGGGCCCGCACTATGGGGTGTTTGCCTACGGTGCGTCTGCAAAATCCGCTGACGGAGGGAACCCGTGGCGCCACGGGCGGCGCGAGACGCCAGACATCAACTTCCGCAACCCGACCCCTGCCCTCGCATTAGTTTTTCCGTTCCGGCGCGGGCGTGAGGAGAACGCTGGCCGCCGCGGCCTTCGCACCCGAAATCTGCAGCGTGTAGCGCACCCCCGACCGCAACGGGAAGACGACGCATTTGTGGAGATCCGACTTCGCCTGCTCCTCGAAGCTCTCCGCTTTGACGTTCCGGCCGGTGGCGGTCTCGACGACGTCGATCCAGTCGGCCGCGCCGGCCGAGACCCGATAGAGGCCGTCCCTGGGGACCTGGAAGGCCGGCATCCCGCCGAACGAATCCGGCTGGGGCGCGCGCCGGGGCATGACCAGGAACTTGAGCCCGGCGTTCGGCCGGAGCGTGAGGTCCACCCGCACTCCGAACGGCAAATCGTCCCGGAAATGTGCCAGGTCGATGGCGACGGGAGTCGCCTGCCAGGCGGCGAGTTCGGCTCGCATGTCCTGCTTCCAGCCGCCGCCGGATTCGGTCTGGGCGCGCAGGCCGCCGGCACACGCGCCGGCGGCGCAAACGAAAAGCAGCGAACGGAAGGCCTTCATCACCATCGCCAGTCTCAGCGGCTCTACGAAATCCGGGCAAGACCAGAACCCGCCTCGCCGGCGATCACCACGAGCATGTCCTCGAGCCGTGGATTTCGGTGCCGGCCCTCGCGTCGCAGGCTGGCAACGATGCGTGGTTTGCGCCCCTGTCAATGGTTCGCACATGACCCCTTCCCTGCCTTCCCCGCGTTGGCCGTGCTTCCCCCATATCACGGCAATCACTGGCTCCCCACGCTCCAGTTCAGCAGCGCAATGTCCACCCCACCGATGTTGACCACGCACTGATAGGGGCCGTCTGGAAACCCATCGAGCGAAGGCTCGATCTTCTGCGCGATATAGTATTCGCCCTTCAGCTCAAACTGCAGGGTATAGGCAATTCCCGTCCGCTTTAGCTCAAGCGGTCCCGCCTTGGTCCGCACGCTGGCATTGACGGTGGTTCCTTCTCCCGGGCGATTGGCGAACGCCACCACGACGCGCAGATATTCTGTCCCGGAAGCAAAACGCTGGGGCCACTCTTCGGGCCACTGCCCGGCGAGGCTCTTCTCGGTGGCCACGAATATTCGGTTGATGCCATGCTGCTTCAACGGTCCGGCGAGCTCCACCAGCCGCGGCCCGGAAGCTCCGGGGAATCTGTCCGAACAAGCAGTTGCCGCGACCAGCGTGATCGCCAATCCGATCCAACGCGCCCTGTGCCCCCACTCCATTTTCATTGTGATGCTCCTTTTCTCCTGACGAACGTCACAGATGAGCTGCGCGCAACCGGTGCGTCAAGGGATAGCTTGCACCTACAGATTCTTCGATAGGAGTGCCTGCGCGCGGGCATCTCCTTTAAGGTCACCAAACTGAATGACGTCCCGGAGAGCGGTCAGTGCCAACTGTCGTGAAGCAGGGTCCTGGTTGGTCAAAGCGGCATTAACGAACTCTTCTGCTGGCGCCCCCATCACGACGAGGGACTGCATGGCGTAGGCGCGGACATCTTTATCCTCGTCCTTCAGGGCCAGAGCCACGGCTTGCACGACTTCTGTGGTTTGAGCATGGGCCGCCTCACGGATCGCCGCTTTCTTCGCGGCCAGGTCGGCGCCCCGAAGAGCATCCATGAGCGCTTTGGTGCCTTGGGAATCCCCGAGGGTCGCCCGGATTTGTCCCACGCCGGTGCGAACCAGTGCATCCTCATGGTTTTCCAGGCCCAATAGATAGGGCAGCGCCGCCGGGCCAATGTTCACGATCGTCTTGACGGCCGCGTCTCTGATCACCCCATAGCCCTCGCGATCCGCGAGAAGTTTGATCACGTACGGTGTGCTCCGCACGCTATGAATGAGTCCCAGCGCCTTGCACGCCCGCAGTCTTAGCAGCCAGTCCTTTGAGCCCTTGTTCCTGGTCACGGCGTGGCACAAGAGATCCACGGCTGGTTCGCCCATTTGTCCGAGCGCTTCTACTGCCGCATCGGCCACCAGCGCCACCGCCACACCACCTCTCACCACCCGCCTGTCATCCTCCAACGCCCCGACCAACGCTTCCGCCGCGCCCGGGTCTTTCATCTGTCCGAGCGCCGTTGCGGCGCGAACAGCCTTTTCCAGGTTCTCGGCTTTGAGCGTCCGAATGAGTGCTTCGGGACCTTTCGCCGGAGTGCCGGTCGTTTCCGAACCTGAGGCTGCGCGCAATTCGAGATTGCCCCATGCCCGGCTGTGCCTGGCCATGACCGCCACCTGTGTGTTCGGCGCGACGCTTACGGTCAAAATCGCGGATCTTCGAGTGATGGTGATGAAGAGATGCAGCCAACTGCTGCCTTTCATTATCGTTTGGATCGTGTGCCGCCCGGGCGACACCCCGAATACGCCGGTGCCGCCGTTTGGTATCGGCGAGAGCGGCTGCCCATCCAGCAGAAAGGTGATGCTCTTCAAACCAATCAGCCATTTCATCTCCGCGAGCGTGATCTTGATTGACGCTGATCCGGGGCTGACCGGCCCGATGCCGGGCGCCAGCAGAGGCGGCTCCAATGCAGGCGGAGGGATCGGCGGCGGCACATTTTCCGGAACGGGAGTTTCCATGGTGGATTTTTGCGAACGGGGTTGAATGTCCGGGATCAGCTGAACTTTCGGCTGAAATGCACCGTGACCAACCCGCCTTCGGCCGCCTCAAAGCGATAAACATCCTTGAACGCCGTGCCGACCGCGTCGGTCACCGTGATGGTGTTCGACTTCGTATTGGTGGTGAATTCGATGGCCTGCCCGTTCGCCACGGGGCCCACCTGCCGGCCGTTCAAATAGACATAGAAGGGCCGGAGCGCGCCCACGAAGCCCTTGTCGCGATGAAAGACGATTTTGCAGGCCGTCGTCATGTGCTCCTGGATCTCCGGCGGTTTGGCTTCCGGGACAAAGCCATGACCGCACGCCTTGCATTTGTATTGGATATTCCGGCCACCCGGGCCCTCCGCGGCGGGCTTTCCGATCAAAGCTCCGATCAAACCGCCCAGCACGAAGGTTTCGACCAGGGTTCGTCGCAGCGCCCCCTTGGTTCCGGTGGCCACGACATCGTCGGAGCCGCATGCTGGACATTTCAATCCGTGTTGGCTTGTTGCCATGGGTTTTTCTCCAGGCGTTTCGGCTTCGCCGTGGGCGGGCCGGGGTGGGCGGAGGCGGAAAACGCCGGGCCCCCGCGCGGCGGAGGCGGTTAGGAAGCGGAGGTTTCCCTTTCACATGGGGTCCACCGCAAGGCGAGGAAAATCATTGGGGCAACGCGACCAGCCGGCGCGGTCTTCACCCACAGTGGTGGTTTCATCGAGTCCCGCGCCACTCTGTCTCCCTCCTGCTCAGAAAAAATGTGCGGCCGCACATTTGGCTCTTGATGAGGTATAAGCGAACGCGGTCGAGGGTCGCCCAGCCGAGTCTTGCCGCGGCGGCGGAGCGTGGCAGGCTCGCGATAAATCCCTCGCCCATGAATCGAGCGCCCTTTCGCGCCAGGGTGACGGCGTTCCTCCGACTGGGAGGTGGCCCGGCCGGCCTGCTCCCCGGCGCTCGACCAAGGCGTGTTGTCAAAATGCCCTGCCCTCTCGGGGCCCGCCAGGCGGGCCCTCGCGATCCAGTCCCTCGACCTCGCTCGGGACTCCGAGCCCGTCGAAAGAGCGCAGCCACGCTGGAGCTCGCAGAGCGAAGGCGGGATGGATTGCCGCGTCGTCCCGCTTTCGCGCTCTGCCGGCCGGCAGAGTCGCAATGACATTTTGAAAACACGCCCTGGTCCGTGCATAAAAACGCTCCCGTCGTGCGTGGATAGGGTGATACGTCTGCCGCGAACAACGCCCAAGGCATGAGCTCGACGGACCACGAAATCCTCCGTGCCTTCTACGTCGCCTCGCGGCAGCACCTCTACACCTATGCCGTGTCCATCACCGGAAATCGCGAGGCGGCCGAGGACGCCATCCACGGCGTCTTCCAGCAGCTCCTGCGGCGCGGGACCCTGCCAATTGATCTCCGCCCCTACGTTTTCCGTTCCGTTCGCAATGCGGCGCTGGACGCCTTGCGGCGCACGAAGGTGCGGAGCGATTCGATCTTCGCCGCGGCCGCGGCCATGGATCCATCCGCTCCGACGCCCCCGCCGGCCTTCCGACGGGACGAGCTCGAACATTTTCTCCAGCAACTGTCACCCGACGAACGCGAAACCATCGTGCTGAAGATCTACAACGGGTTTGCCTTTCAGGAGATCGCGGACCTGCGCCAGGTGCCGCTGCCCACCGTCGCGTCCTGGTACCGGCGCGGGCTCGAAAAACTGCGGTCCCTGCTCGCCCCGGAAAACCGATGAACGACCTCGAACAGGAACTCAGCGCCCTGCCCCTGGCCGCCCCGTCGGCGGACCTGGATCGCCGCCTGCGCGATGCGTTTGCGGTCGCCGCCCGGACCCCGAAGCCAGCGCGCACGGCGACGCTTTGGTGGTGGCTCGCCACGGCAACCGTAGCGGGAGCTGCGACCGCCATGCTGCTGTTGTCGCTGCGCCCCCCGCCCCCGTCGGCGCCGCAGATCGTCTATCGCATCGAGGCCCAGGGCCGCATGCGCCAGTTGCTCCTCGCCCCGCCCGCCAGCCGGGCCCGCTCGCCGCGCCTTGTCGTCCGCACCAATCCATCCTGATCAATGGCATCGAACATTCACCACTCAACCTCGACCACCATGAAACCCCATTGCCTCATCGCCGCCCTGGTCGCGCTCCTGCCGGCGGTCGTTTCCAACCTGGCCGCCGGCCCGGCCCTCCGGCTGGAAACCGAACTCTATGTCTTTCGGAACAGCGATTTCCATGCGGTGGAGATTCCCGGCGCCGCGGCGGCGGTGATCGAAAATCGCGGCCGCGTCTTCCGCTCGCCGGCCACCGTCCGGTTCGACCAGGAGACACTGTCGCTCGCGGGCCCCGACTTTGCGTGGAGCGGCGGCCTCAACCCGCCCCGCGGGCTCAGCCTTATCGCGACCCCCGCGGTGGTGCTGACCCCCGGCACGCCGGTAACCATCCTGTCCACCGTGCCCACCCAATACCTGGAAAAACTCGCCGACGGCACGTTGCAGGTGCGGGACATCCCGGCTGACTCGCCGGACGCGCCGCATTGCCGGCTCACCTTCACGCTCGGCCCGGCGAGCGACGCGGCGGAGGAACTGCCCCTGGCCTGCGATCTGGACATCGCGACCGTCGGCGCGCGCGAAAACGTCGCCGGTGTGACCCTGGAGGTCGGCAAGCCGGTCCTGGCCCGGTTCAACGAGAAACTGAATCCCACGGTGCGCGTGGGCGAATGGTCCGCGCTGTTCCTGCCGGCCCCCAACGGCAGCGATTACAGCATGCTCGTGCTGCTCAAGGTCGGACCGGCGGGATCGCCGCAGCGATCGCTTTCCAAGGTGGGCGACTTCCATCTCAAAACCGCACGCTTCGGCGCCGCCGCCGTCGCCCAGGGGAACTACGTCTACATCATCGGCGGGCAGAACCGGGGCGGCTTTCTCGGGGACATCGAGCGTTTCGACGTGCGGACCCATGAGAGCACGAAGCTGACCGACCAATTGATCCCGCGTCACCATCAAGGCGCGGTGCTGGTGGACGGCAAGATCTACATCTTCGGGGGCCGCGGTTACGGACTGCCGGGAAGCAGTGGCATCGATGAGACGCTGGAGATCTATGACATCGCATCCGGCAAGATCTCCTTCGGCGCACCCATGCCGTGGCCCCACGCCTATTTCGCCGCCGCCGCTTTGGGCGGAAAAATCTACGCCATCGGCGGCGCCATCGGCGCGCGCAACAGCGATGTCAGGCAGACCAATCGGACCGATGTCTACGATATCGCCGGCAATGCCTGGTCGCTGGGGAGCCCGATGCCGACGCCGCGCGAGACCAGAGCTGCCGTGGTGGCTGGCGATGCCATCATCGTCGCCGGCGGGTATAGCGTACCGAACGTATCGAGCGGCTTGAAAACCGTCGAGTGCTTCATCCCCGCGAAGCAGCAGTGGTTCGCTCTGCCGGATCTCGGCGAACCGGTGGGGTCCAACTCGGCCGCGATGTTGGGGAACCACCTCTTTCTTTTCGGGAACTACGATCCCGCAGACGAGATCCTGGCCTACGATCTGACCACACGCCAATCGACGGTCATCAAGCATGAATTGGCGCCGGCCAGCCAATCCACCGCCGTGGCCTTCAACGGCATGATCTACGTCATCGGCGGCAACGTCGGCGCCGGCCGGGCCCGGAGTGACCGCGACGCGATTGACGCCATTCAGGTCTTCGCCTTGTCGGCCAAGTAGAGTCGGCGCTTCGTAGGAAGCCCGCTTGCGGGCGATAATCGGTCGCATCCGTCTTCGCCCGGAAGCTTCGACGGGACCTGCCTTCGCATGGCTTCGGCACGGCAGGCAAGAGCGACCTTCCTCCCTTGGCGCCGTGGCGCGCGGCGCAGGCGAACGCATCGAGCGCTCCCGGTTGCCCCAGCCCAGCCTTGCGGGGAGGATCAGGACCGCGCAAACTCGGCTGGAAACCCCTCCCCCATGAATTGCCTGTCCTCCTGCGCCATGGTGACGGCGCGTCTCCGGCTGGGCTGCGGCCTGGCCGTTTTTCTGCTGGGTTTGAACTCCGCCGTCGTCGGCGCCGAACCGGCCGCCGTTGACGCCCAGCCCGCCCCCACGGCTGCCGACCAGACCCCGCCCGTGCTGGTCATTCCGCCCGCCGCCCAGGTCTCGGACCATTTCGACGCGCAGGCCGCGACAGATGCCTACCTGGCACAGATTCCGGCGGCGGCCAAGGCGCGCTCCGACGCCTACTTCGAGGGCGGCTACTGGCTCATTCTGTGGGATCTTCTGGTCGGCGCGGTCATCTCGCTCCTGCTCCTGCAGCTGCGGTGGTCGGCCGCCATGCGCGACCTCGCCGTTAGAATCACGCGGTTCAAGCCGCTGCAGTCCCTGCTCTACTGGGCGCAATACCTCGTGGTCACCACCGTGCTGGGCTTCCCGCTCGCCGTCTACGAGGGCTTTTTCCGCGAACACCAGTACGGGCTGGCGACGCAGACCTTCGGCCCGTGGGCGTTCGACCAGTTCAAGCAACTGCTGGTCGGACTCGTGCTCGGCAGCCTCATCGTCATGGCGCTATTCGGCGTGGTGCGGCGCCTGTCGCGGACATGGTGGATCTGGGGCGCCCTGGTGACCACGGCGTTTCTGGCCTTCATCGTCATGATCGAGCCCGTCTACCTCATGCCAATTTTCAACAAGGTGACGCGGCTGGATGATCCCAAGGTCACCGGGCCCATCCTGAGCATGGCGCGCGCGAATGGCATTTCGGCCAAGGACGTGTACTTGATCGACGCCTCCAAGCAGACCACGCGCATCAGCGCCAACGTGAGCGGCCTCGGCCGCACCATGCGGATCACCCTCAACGACAACCTGCTCCGGCGCTGCACGCTGGCGGAGATCGAGGCGGTCATGGCGCACGAGATGGGGCACTACGTGCTCGGCCACGAGTACGTGATCCTGATGTTCAACCTGATCGTCATCGTGATCGGATTCTCCTGGCTGAAATGGGCGCTGGACTGGTGCCTGCGGCGGTGGGGCGAGCGGTGGCGGATCCGGGGCGGCGTGGGCGATGTCGCCGTCGTGCCGCTGGTGATGTTGCTGCTGGCGGTCTTCTCCTTTGTCCTCACGCCGCTGACGAACACATTCTCCCGCACGATTGAGGTCCAGGCCGACATCTTCGGGCTCAACGCCGCCCGCCAGCCGGACGGCTTTGCGCGGGTGTCCATCCAGCTCGCGGAATACCGCAAGCTGAATCCGGGTCCGGTCGAGGAATGGCTCTTCTACGATCATCCCAGCGGGCGCGCCCGGATTTATTCGGCGATGCGGTGGAAGGCGGAGAA
>CAZAFS010000110.1:0-8864 GCA_964484165.1 uncultured Opitutaceae bacterium
CCCGAATCCGAGTCCGACCAGAAATATCAGCCAGCGCCCTCTCATGGTCGAAAGCCTAAGGCGAATGCGCCCGGCGGGGCCAGCCAAACCTCGCGCGACCGTTGATATGGTTTCCGCCGCACCTCCGCGGCGCCAGTCCCGCGTCGGCCGGCGGCCCCGCGGTCAGTAGCGCATGAGGCGGACGCGCAGCAACGCCCCGCGCGAGGGGAGCACCAGACCCGCGGAGGTGGTGTCGCCGACCCGCAGATCCGTCCGCTGCCAGGCGCCGTTGACGTACCGCCCTTCCTCCACCTGGAGACTCTGGGCGCCGCTGGAGCCTGATTCCATCGGCGGTTTGAAGTCCAACGCGGCATCGAACCCGGCGATCAGGAATTCATCGGGGCCCAGCTGTCCCACCAGCACGCGCCCGGACGGCTCCGGCGGGCCCGAGGGCGCCAGCGGCCGGCCGGAATTGCGCACCGGCGGCCGGAACCGGACGAGAATGTCGTAATGGTCGAAGTAGAGCATCCGGCCGGGAATGAACTCCTCCTCGACGGCCGCCTGCAGCTTCCCCGCCGCCTGCAGCTCCGCGAGGGCCGGCAGCGCGCCGCCCAGCACGCGGAAATTGTCCGCCATGGCCTCGAAGCCTTCCGGCAGTTCCGCCCCGGCGCCCAGGTCGACGCCAAAGGGCGTGAAGCCGATGGCCGAGAACTCGCCCAGCGCGTAGAAGCAGAAGCGCGCGAACGCCAGGCCGCGGCCCGTCTCGACCACGAGGAGCGGATTGTCCGGCCGGGCGTAGCGGGAAAGGACCAGACGATAGATGAGCGGCGACTGGTGGTAGATGTCGGGGCCGATGAGGTCGATGGCCGGGGCCGTCGCCTTCCACAGGTTGATCATGTGCGATTGGGGCCCGCCGCTCGGATAGCTGTCGCCGGGGCGGTCAAACTCCAGGAAACGATCGTTGGTCCCCTCGCCTCCCATCCACACGTTGACGAAGGTCGGCAGCGGATAGACCTCCTTGCCCGCCTGCGCGACGGCGTTGATGTAGCTGGAGAGATGGTAGCCGGTGAACATCTCCTCCGACCGCCGGCCGAAAACCTCCGGCCAGGTGCCCGACTTTTCGTGGAGCGCCGTCACCAAGGCCGCCGGCACCGGGCCGGTGAACAGCCGCGTGGCTTCCGGAGCGTAGTCGCGCACCGAGCCGAGCACGCCCGATTCGTTTTCCACCTGCATGAAAATCACGGTGTGGTCGGTGCCATCGAGCTCCTTGAGGTGCTTCATCAGTTCCGCATAGGCGCGCCGGTCGGCGTCGCGCGTCGCCGCGCCGTGCGGCGACAGCACCCGGAGGGGCCGGCCGCCGTAGTCCAGGACGCGCGGAAAGCGCGCCGGGTTGTCCTTCACCCAGGCGGGCGCGTAGTCCATTGCGCCGTTCTTGTAGGTGCCGAACCACAGCGGAATCGCCCGCAGCCCCTGCGCGCGCAGGCCGCGGATGATCTGGTCCACGCCGCTGAAATCAAACCGGCCTTCCTCCGGCTCGATCTGCCCCCAGTAGATCGGGAACTCCACCGTGTTCAGGTGCAGCGCCTTCAGCTTGGGCCAGGCCCGTTCCATCCGGTCCGGGAAGCCGGTGCCGTTGCCGACCTGGCCGCCGAGAATGATGAACGGCTGGCCGTCGACGATCAGCTGCGTCACGCCGCCTCGTTTTTCGAGATGCGGCAGGTTCGCGTCCGCGGCGGGCGCGGCGAAGGCCGGCGGGGCCAGCAGCACGGCGGCGATCAATCCGGCCGGCGCCAGGAGGAAACGGAGAGTTTTCATGGGCAGGGGCGGACCCCGGGATGGGAGGGTTGGAGTCCGTTTCGGGGTTGGGGGTTGGGCGCTTCGATGCTGGAATGGGGAACCGGGAATTCAAGTCCCGGGGACCTCACGGATCCAGCGCTGTGATCACCCCCGGGGCGGCGTCCGGCGCCGCGGCGACCCGGAGCATTAGGGTGGCGGAGGTGAGACCGGCGGATGCGGCCGAAAGAGTGATTTCGCCCGGGGCGGACGTCGGGCGGATGAGAACGAGCGCGAGGCCGTTGAACGCGTGGCGTTCCGGCGCCTGGTAATTCTCGTGGCTGAGGAGGTCGCCGTTGTCCACGCCGATGATCGCGCCCGGACCGGTCGCCGCAAACGTGACGAGATTGTCGGCGCTGGGCACCACGACGCCGTTGGCGTCCACGATCCGGACCGTGACGCTCGCGACGTCGCCGCTTCCGGCGGCGATGGTGTCGCGATCCGCCGAGAGCACCAGCGCCGCGGGCGCCCCGGCGGTGCGGACTTCCGCTTCGGCTACCGGCCGGCCCTCCCGATAGCCCACGGCCCGGAGCACGCCCGGGTCATAGGGCACGTCCCAGGACAGATGCAGGTCCGTGGTTGTGGCCGGGACCACCGGGCGGGGGTAGCGGTTCCAGTCGCCCGCGTTGCCCTGGCGCGGAAACTCGCCGGCTTTGACGCCGAGACTCCGGCCGTTGAGGAACAGCTCCACGGTGTCGCAGTTGGTGTAGGCCAGCACGGGGATCACCCGTCCCTCGTGGCCCGCCCAGTTCCAGGATGGAAACAGGTGCAACACCGGTTGCTCCGTCCACTGGCTCTGGAAAAAATAGTAGCCGTCCTTGCGGAAACCGGCCGTGTCGATCACGCCGGACGAGCTGCCCTTGCCCGGCCAGCGGGACTCGCCGAGGTAGTCGATGCCCGTCCAGAAGAAATCGCCGATTACGTAGTCGTGCACGCGGTCGAACTTCCAGAGCTGCTCGGTCCGGAGCATGGCGGTGGCGTAGCGCGGCGGCCGCGGCGCCTCGCCGGCGGCCGGCGCGGCGGGCAGATCGTAGCGGCCCCGCACGCCGTAGATGCAGGCATCCTCCGTGCCGACGAACCGGCGCTGCGGGTAGGCGCGGCGATCGTCGGCGTAGTAGGATTCGCGCCGCGCGCCCCAGCGGTCGACGTAGTTGTAGCCGACGATGTCCAGCCGGTCGGTGAACGCCGCCGGCGCGTCACCCTGGTCCGTGTGGATGTTGTCCATCGCCGCGGTGACGGGCCGCGTCGGGTCCTCCCGGTGGAACACGTCCACGAGCTTCGCCAGGATCTTCTCGCCGCCGGGCATCCGCTGTTCGCCGATCTCGTTGCCCGCGCTCCACAAGATGACGCAGGGGTGGTTCCGATCGCGCTGGATCATGGCGGTGACGTCACGTTCGTACCACGCGTTGAAATCCTCCGAGTAGCCGTGCTGGATCTGGGGTTTGCGGACCGTCCACTCGTCGAAGGCCTCGTCCATCACGAGGAAGCCGAGCCGGTCGCACAGGTCGAGGAATTCGGGGGCGGGCGGATTGTGCGCGGTGCGGATGGCATTGCAGCCCATGTCCTTCAATTCTTGCAGGCGCCGCACCCACACGCTTTCGGGCACGGCCGCCCCGACCGCGCCTCCGTCCTCGTGCAGGCACATGCCCTTCAGTTTGACCGCTTCGCCGTTGAGCAGGAAGCCGCGGTCGACATCGAAGACGAGGCTGCGGATGCCGAAGGTCGTCTCCACGGCGTCGACGACCCCGCCTCCCTCCAATACCTCAGTGCGCAGGCGGTACAGATCGGGGTTGTCGGGGGACCACCGACTCGGCGCGCGCACCGTCAGGGTGTCCTCAAACTCGCCTTCGGCCCCGGCGGGCAACTCGGCGTGCACACTCGCCGGTGGCGGCGATGCCGCGGCGGCGGCGCCGGACCCGGTCGCGGCGGCCGGTGGCAGGATCACGCTGTGCAGTTCAAAAGTCTGCGGCGCGGCGCGCTCGTTCCGCACCCGCACGCGAATCCGGACGGTGGCGGCTTCCGCCGACACCTGCGGGGTGGTCACATACGTCCCCCACGGCGCAATGTGGAGCGGATCGGTGACGGTGATCCACACGTGCCGGTCGATGCCCGAACCGGAATACCACCGGCTGTTCGGCTGGGCCGAGTTGTCCACCCGCACCGCGATCACGTTGGGCACGTCGCCGTAGTTCAGGTCGGGCGTCAGGTCGTAGCTGAAACTGGAGTAGCCGTAGGGCCGGAAGCCGAGATGGTGCCCGTTGAGCCAGACGTCGCTGTGCTCGTAGACGCCGTCGAACTGCACCGTGATTTTCTTCCCGCGCAGGTCCGCCGGCACGGCGAAGTGCTTCCGATACCAGCCGATTCCCGCGGGCAGGTAGCCGCCCGGGCCGCCGGTCGGCGCCTTCTCGTCATAGGGCCCTTCGATGCTCCAGTCGTGCGGCAGGTTCACCTTGCGCCAGGTGGCGTCGTCGAACGCCGGCTGCTCCGTCCCGGGCACGTCGCTTCGGATAAAGCGCCAGCCGGCATCGAAACTCTCCTGCCGGCGCGGCGACTCCTGGCCCGGCAGGGAGAGGGACAAGCACACGACCACCAAGGCCGCGCGCCTGCCGATCCGGAGCGGGGTCGGACCAAGCAACCGCAACGTCATGCCTCCAATTAAACCATTCCGGCGCAAAAGAAAATCCGTTCTGCGATTATCTGGTCGGATCGTCTCCTTTGCCCACGGCGGGGCCGACCCAGCGCCGACCGGCGGCCTGGGGCGGCCGCCCGCGCGGTTCACGGCTTCATCGCGGCCAGCAGCTGCTGAAACGAGGGTTCGGCGCGCAGCCGGGCAAACGCGGCCTCCTGTTCCGCCTGGGCCGCATCCTTGAACCCGGCCGTCACGGCGGCCTGCAGCGCCGCCAGCGCCGCCGCCCGTTCGCCGTTCAGGGCCCGGGCCCGGGCCAGCTCGTAATGGGTGCGCGGACGATCCGGATGAAGGATGGCGGCCAGCTCCAGATTCATGGCGGCATCCCCGTACTCATGCTGGGCGAGCAGCTGACGCGCCTGTTCCGCCGACGTGATGCCCATGCCCTCCAGCACCCGGCGCGCGAGCCGCCGGTCGGGCGAATCCTCCGGCGCCGCGGCCTGACGGCGCAAGCCGGCCGCCGCCTCGCGCAGACGGGCGAGCCGGCCATCGCGCGCGTCCGCGTACAACTCGTCGTTCAGGTCGAGCTGGCGCTGTTCGAGCTGGCGCTCCTGCTTTTCCGCGGCGCGGATTTCGCGGGAGCCGGCGAGGGCCGCCGCCCGCCGCGCCACGTCGGCCGTGTCCACCAGCCCCGAGAAATCGGCGGCCAGCGACTGGTACTCGCGCCAGGCCCCGGCCGGCGGAAGCGCGGCCGCTGCTGCGCGCCGCGATTCGAAGAGGGTGCGGATGAACACCTCGTCCTTCGGCCGTTTTCCCGCTCGCATCGCCTGCAGTTCGAGCCAGCCGACGGCCTCCATCGCCAACTCCGGCGGCGGCCAGCCGTGCCCACCGGCGAAAAAAACCACGCGATGCGGCGTGCCCCGCGCGTCCAGATCGCGGTCGGTGCGCCTCATCTCCGGGCAGTTGAAGTCGTCGGTGCCGGCGGTGCCGAACAGGACAAAGGGCACCTGGCGCGGCGTTTCGCCGCCGGAAAACGCCGCGCTGCAGGCCACCGCTCCCCGGACCAGGCCGGTGGCGGCGACCTCGGTCGCGACCCGCGCGCCGCCGGACATCCCGACGGCATAACGGCGGCTGCCATCGAGGGAAAAGCGGACCCCCGTGTCATGCACCATCGCCTCGATCGCCTTGAGGTTATCCGCCCACGGGCCATTGCGCGAATTATTGGAGCCGGCAACGACATAGCCGAACTTCTCCGCCGCCGCCTGGAAGAGCTCCACCGGCACGTGGCCGCGGCCGCCGGGATCAAAACAATACAGCACCGGCCACGCCCGTTTGGGATCGTAGACGGAAGGCAGGTACAGCGCGTAGCTCTGCGTGGCATCGGCCCGGCAGACGACCGTCGCCACCACCTGCCCGCACGGAATCTCCTCCGCCGCGGCAATCGCGGGGATCGCGGCCGCAAGGCCCAGCAGCGCCGCCCGCGCGGCCGGGCGGAAGATGACGGGAACCGGCTTCATGACGGACCCGAGGCTGGGGAACCGGCCGGCTGTTCGCAATCCCGCGGCGAATCAGTCTTTCGCCGCCGCCGGCTCCACGATGGTCCGCGGCAGCGGGAAATCCCCCTGCAAGCGCAAATCGCGCGACGAGCCACCGACTTGGATCGTGAAGGTCCCCTGCTCGGCGACCCAGCCGTGCCGCGCGGGGTCGTAGAAGGCGAACGCCCGCGCGTCGAGCGGAATGGAGATGGTCTGCCTTTCCCCCGGCGGGAGGGAGATCTTCTGGAAGCCCTTCAGCTCCTGGGCCGGCCGCGGCAGGCCCGGGCTCGCCTGATGGACGTAGACCTGCGCCACCTCGGCGCCCGCGCGCGGGCCGGTGTTGGCGAGGTCGAACTGGACCGTCACGACCGGACCCGACGCGTCGGTGCCCGGCACCAGCCGCAGGTTCGAATAGGCGAAGGTCGTGTACGACAGGCCGAAGCCGAACGGAAAGAGCGGTTCGATGGCCTTCGTGTCGTACCAGCGGTAGCCCACGAGCAAACCCTCCTCATAGTGCTCGGCGCCATTGACGCCCGGAAAGACGGGCGCCCCGCCGGCGTACGTCGGCGTATCCTCGAGGCGCCTGGGAAACGTGCAGGGCAGCTTGCCCGACGGATTGACGTCGCCGAACAGGACGCCGGCGAGCGCGTTGCCTCCCTCCATGCCGCCATACCACGCCTCCACCACCGCCGGCACCCGGTCGATCCACGCCTCCATCTCCACCGGCGAACCGGACACAAGAACAACGATGGTCCGGGGATTCGCCGCCGCCACGCGCTGGATCAGCCCGTCCTGGCCGTAGGGCAGCTTCAAGTCCCGGCGGTCCGCGCCCTCGCGGTCGAAACCATCGTGGTTCAATCCGCAGATCACGACCGCCACGTCCGCCGCCTTGGCCGCCGCGACGGCGCGCCCGACCAGTTCGGCGGCGGCGTCCTTCCGGTAGCCGGGCGAATAGGTCACGTTCACCCGGTCGCCCACGCGCCGCAGGATGCCCTCGAGGGGCGAAACCTCGTAGAACGCCTTCAGGGTCGAACTGCCGCCGCTGTGGGCCTGCAGTTTCACCGCGTTCTCGCCGATCACGGCGATCGAGGTGAGCTGGCTGGGATCGAGCGGGAGCGTCGCCCCCGCGTTTTTCAGCAGGACGATCGACTCCTCGGCCACGCGGCGGGCCGCGGCCTGGTGGGCCGCGGTGTTGATCGCCCCCTCGGGCCGGCCGTCCAGCACGTGCGTCGCGATCATGACCCGCAGGTTGCGCCGCACCTTTTCGTCCAGCGCCGCCAGCGGGTAGACGCCCTGCCCCAGCCCGTCGCGAAACGGCCGCGCCAGGTAATACTCCGCGTAGGGCTTGTTCGTGCCCATCTCGAGATCGAGGCCGTTGAATACCGCCTCGCGCGTGTCGTGCACGCCGTTCCAGTCGGACATGACCAGCCCCGGGAACCCCCACTCGCCCTTGAGGACCTGGTTGAGCAGGTAGTCGTTGTGGCAGCAATGCTGGCCGCGCAGCTCGTTGTAGGCCCCCATGACGGCCCAGACGTGCGCCTCCTTCACCGCCGCCTCAAAGGCCGGCAGGTAGATTTCGCGCAGCGTCCGCTCGTCCATCTCGACATCGATCGTGCCGCGCTGCGTCTCCTGGTTGTTGGCCGCGAAATGCTTGATGCACGCCGCCACGTCGTGCGCCTGCACGGCGCGGATGTAACTCACCGCGAGGCGCGCGGCGAGGAAGGGATCCTCGCCGAGAAACTCGAAATTGCGGCCGTTCAGCGGCGTGCGCATGATGTTCACGCCCGGCCCCAGCATGATGTCCTTGCCCCGTTTGCGCGCCTCGTCGCCGATCACGTCGCCGTAGGCCCGCGCCGCGTCGGGGTTCCACGTCGCCGCGAGGGCGATCGCCACGGGTAGGTAGGTCGAAAAATCGTCCGTGCGCGCCGCCGGCACGAAGGTGTCCGGGCCCACGTCCTCCCGCACGCCGTGCGGGCCGTCGGACATCCAGCGCGGCGGGATCCCGA
This sequence comes from uncultured Opitutaceae bacterium, assembly GCA_964484165.1. Lineage (GTDB taxonomy): Bacteria > Verrucomicrobiota > Verrucomicrobiia > Opitutales > Opitutaceae > Fen-1467. The sequence goes on from CAZAFS010000110.1 coordinate 7,980, forward strand.
GGCGCGGAAGGGCCGCGGTCGTGAATTTGGAGTCGGCGTGGACGAGCGCGAGTTTCTCGTCGAGTGTCAGGCGCGACAGCAGGTCCGCGACGCGCGCCTCGACCGGCTGGCCGGGATCGAGATAGACGGGACGCGCCGCGTCCGCCGCCCGCGCGCCGCCGGCCAGCGCCAGCAGCGCCGCCAGGGCCACGGTGCGGATACTCCGTTTGAAAAGGCAACGCGACATCGATGAGCGCATGGGGAATCAGACTCTTGCCACTTGTTACTTGATACTTGGTACTTCTAGCGCAGCGCCACCGCGACCGCCTCGCCGTGGTAGCTGACGGTGCGACCCTCCGGCAGATCGAATGAAAAGCCCTGGGGCCGGTTCTTCGCCACCAGCACAACGTGGAAGGTCCGCTCGGCGAGCATGCCCGGAAACTCCCCTTCCCGCCGGCCGATGGTCAGCGTCTGCGCCACGTCGTCCCACCGGAGCGGGATGCGCGCAAACGCGCCTCGCTCGTAGCCGTAGGTCAGCCCGTCGTCCTCGTAGAGCGTGAACGTGCCGTCGGCCCCGGCATACACCAGGAGCGTGATCGGATCGGCCGGCTTCTCGCCGGCGTATTGCAGCTCCGGTCCGATCGGCAGGATCGCGCCGGCCCGCACGTGCAGCGGGATCGCGTCGTACGGCGCCGGGGCCTCGACGGTTTGCCCGCCGGCCACGACCGCGCCCGTCCAGAAGTCGTACCAGCCCGCCGCGGCCGGCAGGTATACCGGCCGGCTCCGCGCCTGGTAGGTGGTCACCGGACTCACCAGCAGCGCCGGGCCGAACATGTATTGGTCGTCGAGGTCGCGCGCGGTCGCATCGGTCCGGAAATCCATCACCAGCGGGCGCATGATCGTGCC
>CAZAFS010000111.1:0-8845 GCA_964484165.1 uncultured Opitutaceae bacterium
CCGACGGCATCACCGTGCACCTGCGCGAGGACCGCCGCCACATCCAGGAGCGCGATGTCTGGCGGCTGCGCGAAGCGATCGCCACCCGGCTCAACCTCGAGATGGCCTGCACGCCGGCCATGACGGAGTTCGCCCTCAAATTGAAGCCGGATTCCGTCTGCCTCGTGCCGGAGAACCGCCGGGAGGTCACGACCGAGGGCGGTCTTGACGCGGTGGGCCAGGAGGCGCGCGTCCGGGCCGTGGTCGAGGCGATGCGCGCCGCGGGCATCGTCACCAGCCTGTTCATCAGTCCCGACGAGCCGCAGATTGAGCTGGCCGCCCGGCTCCAGAGTCCGTGGATCGAGCTGCACACCGGCGCCTACGCGGAGGCCTATGCCACGCCGCGGCGGCAAGCCGAGCTGGACCGCCTGCGCCGCGGCGCCGCGCTGGCCCACCGGTTGGACCTCGTGGTCAACGCCGGGCACGGCATCAACTACGTCAACATCGCCGAGATCCGCACCCTGCCGCACGTGCACGAGCTGAACATCGGCCACAGCATCCTGAGCCGCGCGCTTTTCACGGGCATCGGGGAGGCGGTGCGCGAGATGAAGGCGCGGATGAACGTCGAAAAGTAGCGAGCATCGAGTAGCGGGTAGTGAGCATGAATCCAATCCTACTGCACGGCGCTCGTGTTTTTCTACTCGCTACTCACTACTCGCTATTCGCTACCCGCCCATGAATATCCAGCTTCCCCCCGGCGGCATTCTCCTCGGCCTCGGCTGTGATGTCATCGAAGTCGAACGGATTCGCGGCGTGCTTGACCGTCAGGGCGAACGCTTTCTGCAGCGGGTGTTCACCGAGGAGGAGCGGGACTATTCATTCAGTCACAAATTCCCACACCGGCATCTGGCGGCGCGGTTTGCCGCCAAGGAGGCCGTGTCCAAGGCGTTCACGACCGGCATCGGCGCCGAGCTGGGCTGGAAGTCCGTCTCGATCCACAATGGCGCGCGCCGCGAGCCCCTGGTGCGGCTCGACGAGCAGGGCCGGGCCCTGCTGGCCTCGGTGGGCGGCACGCACGTGCTGGTCTCCCTCTCGCACACCGACACGGTGGCGATGGCCGTCGCCGCGCTGGTGCGGCAGTGAATCATGGGCCACCCGAAAATGACAGACGCGGGTGGCGCGCGTTGACCTCAACGCGCTTTGAGCGTCTTGTGGTCAAGCCGCTCCACCCGGGAACCCCGGATAATCACACGACTCATGAACCCCTCTTGGTCCGACCCCGTACTTTCCTGCGCCGAGGCCCGGGCGCTTGAGCGGCGGCTCTTTGGCGAGGACGAGGAGCGCGAGTGGGCGGCGATGCAGCGCGCCGGCGCCGCCGTGGCGCGGGCCGTCCTGGAGGATTTCAAGGAGATCGGCGGCTTTCCCGCCACCGGCCGGCTGCTGGTGCTGGCCGGCAAGGGACACAACGGTGGCGACGCCTTGCTTGCCGCCCGGACCATCCTGGAGCAGTTTCCAGCGGCGCGCGCCGCGGTGCTGCCGGTGTTTGGCGAGCGCGCCCTCCGGCCGCTGGCCTGGCGGGCGTGGCGGGAGCTGCTGCGTTCCGCGCCGGAACGCGTCACCAAGGCGGCGCCGAAAAAGGACGCGCCGGACGGCGAGGCGGGCTACGATTTGTGTTTGGATGGCGTCTTTGGATTCCAGTTCCGCCCGCCAATCGACGCCGCCACCAGCGGGGTGCTCCGTCGCGTCAATGCGCACCCGCGCATCCGCCTGCGGGCGGCGGTCGATCTGCCGAGCGGACTGGGCGGGAAGGCGGGAGAACCCACGTTCCAAGCCGATTTCACCTACGCCACAGGCAGCGTGAAGGCGCCGGTGCTGGAGCCGGCGCACGCGGCGTCGGTCGGCCGCCTGCGCTATCTGGATCTGGGGTTCTTTGCTCCGGTGCGCGTAGGAAGCCCGCTCGCGGGCGATCTTTCCGTTCCATCGCGCGCAAGCGCGCTTCCTGCCTCGACCACCGATTTCGTCCTCAAAGCCTCCGTCCTCGCGCCTCTGGCCGCCCTGCGGGCGCCGCAGTCCGACAAGCGGACGTTCGGCCATCTCTTCGTGCTGGGCGGCTCGCGCAGTTATCCCGGCGCGGTCCTGATGGCGGTGCGGGCGGCGCTGCGCAGCGGCGCGGGGCTGGTCACCGCATTCGTGCCGGTGTCGCTGGTGGCCGCGTTTGCCGCCAGCGCGCCCGAAGCCATCTGGGTGGGCTGGCCGGAGGCGCCCAATGGCGGCCTGGCGCTCGATGGCCTGTCGTTGTTGCGCGCCCGGCTGGAGCGTGCCACCGCGCTGGTGGTGGGGCCCGGGCTCGGACCGGAGCGGGAGGCGCTGATGCTGGCCGGCGAGATCGTCAAATTGGCCGCCGTCCCCATCGTGCTCGATGCCGACGCCCAGCAGCCCTCGGTGCTCGCGGGAGCGCAGGGCAAACACGTGGTCTGCCTGCCGCATGCCGGCGAGTTCCAGCGGCTCGCCGGGGGTCGCGAGGCGAGTCCGGCGGCGTTGCGCGCACTGGCACGGGAAACCGGCGCGACCGTGGTCCTCAAGGGTCCGACCACGCGCATCGCGGAGGGCGGCCGGATCTTTCACAGCTTCTTCGGCGGGCCGGTGCTGGCCCGCGGCGGCAGCGGCGATTTGCTCGCCGGCTTGACCGGCGGGCTGCTCGCGCAGGTGCCGGACGACCCGCTGACCGCGGCGTGCCGCGGCGTCGCCTGGCACGGACTGGCGGCCGACCTGCTCGCGCGCGACCGGGGCCAGGTCGCAGTGCAGGTGACCCAACTGCTCGAGTACCTGCCTGCCGCACTGCGGGCCGCCGGCGATGCCCGTTGAACTGACAGAGCGGCAGGCGTTCTTGGTCTTGAACGCCCTGCCCAACATCGGGCCGATCACGACCAACCGCCTGCTGGAGGAACTGGGCGGCGACCCACGGGCGATCTTCAGCGCCGGCGCCCGGCGGCTGGAGGCGGTGAAGGGGGTTGGCCCGGCCATCCGCGACACGCTGGTGCGGTGGACCGAGCACTTCGACGTGGAGCGCGAGGAGAAGAAACTGGCCGACGCCGGGGCCACCTTCATCACCACGCGGGACGACGCCTATCCGAAACTGCTGCGCCAGATTCACGATCCGCCCATCGGCCTCTACCGCAAGGGGGCCTATGCGTTCGAGCATCCCGGCATCGCGATCGTCGGCAGCCGCCGGACCACGCTCTATGGGCAGGCGGTGGCCAAAAAGCTCGGCACCGAGCTGGCGGAGCGCGGCTTTTGCGTGGTCAGCGGGCTGGCGCGCGGCATCGACACGGCCGCGCACGAGGGCGCGCTGGCGGCGGGCGGGCGGACGGCCGCGGTGCTCGGCAACGGCCTCGACATCATTTATCCGCCCGAGAACCTCGAGCTCTACCGGCGCATCGCCGACCACGGGGCGGTCGTGTCGGAGTTTCCCTTCGGGCGGCGGGCCGACCGGCAATCGTTCGCCATGCGCAACCGCATCATCTCCGGCATCTGCGAGGCGATCGTGGTGGTGGAGAGCGACGTCGACGGCGGGGCGATGATCACGGCGCGCTTTGCCGGCGAGCACGGCCGGCTCATCTTCGCCGTGCCGGGCCGCATCGACCAGCCGTCCAGCCGCGGCTGCCACCAGCTCATCCGCGACGGCGCCGCACTGCTCACCAGCGTGGACGACATCCTGGCGGAGCTCAATTACCTCGACGGCTTGCGGCCCGCGCCGGTGCCGGCGGGTGCGGCGGTCACGGACACCGCCGGCCTGAGCGAGGCGGAGCAGCGCGTGTTCGAATGCTTCCGCGGCGGTTCGATCCTGAACATCGACGCCCTCGCCGGTCTCACCCAGATGCCGGCGCACGAGCTCGGGGCCACGCTCATGTTGCTCGAACTGAAGAAACTGGTGGTGAAGCGGGCCGACGGGGCCTTCGAAGCGCGCAGCGGCGGCGCGTAGCGGCGGCGCTGCGCGCCGATTCAACAAGGAAGATTCAAGATCAAGACGGCCGACCGACCGATCTTCGATCTTCCATCTTGAATCTTGAGCCGGCGTAAGCGGTTCACCCGGGCGGCCAGTGCATCTGGCGCCCGGCCAGCATATGCACATGCAGGTGCGGCACTGACTCCGTGGCGTGCCGGCCGTTGTTGATGACGAGCCGGAAACCATCCGCGAGATTGAGTTTCTTGGCGACCGCCGCCGCCGTGAGCAAAAGATGGCCGAGCACAGCCTGGTCGGCCGGCGCCGCCTCGCTGATCCGCGCAATGGGTTTCTTCGGAATCAGCAGCAGATGGACCGGCGCCTGGGGCTGGATGTCATGGATGACGATGCAGTGCTCGTCCTCGTGTTCGATCCGCGCCGGAACTTCGCGGTCGATGATCTTTTGAAAAAGCGTCTTGGGCATTTGGATCTGTTCTTACAGGAGGCAACGGAGGGAACGGAGAGGGGCTAGAGATTGGCGCCAGGCAGAATCAGGCGAGAGATACCGTCAACCAGCTTCGATGAGTTGAAATTGATGAGCAAACCGACCGGCACATCGAGCAGCTTCATATAACTCAGAAGCTGCGCCTTGTGGATGGGCAGTACGTGCTCGACCGATTTGGCTTCGATCAGCACGCAATCCTCCACCAGCACGTCAAACCGGAGCGGCTCCTCACGCACCAAACCCTTGTAGGCGATGGTGACCAGCTTCTGGTTGACTGCCTTCATCTGGCGCAATTCGAACTCACGAAGAAGACACCACTCGTAGATGGATTCAATCAAACCGGGACCCTTGTCTCGGTGGACCTCGATCGCGGCGGCGATGATCGTTTCGGTCAGACGATCGGCCTTGGAGAATAACGGATGCATAGGGTGCTCCGTTCTCTCCGTTTCCTCCTGTGAGAACAAACTACAAAAACAGCAGGTTCAGGCTGGCACTGCGGCGGCTGCGTCCGGCGGCCAGATCGCGGATGAGCGCCAGGGTCTCGCGGTATTCCCGTTCCCGCCGCGCAGTCCAGCGGCGGTCCGGCGGGCAGTGCGCCGGACGGAGGTTCGTGATGAGCAGGGTGGATTCCCGGTAACGCGCCAGGCGCTTGAGTCCCGTCAGCACATGCTCGCGGGTGAAAAGGGGCGTGGCCGCGGTGGTCGATTCGGCGGCATCCCAGTGGAAGAAGCCGTGGTCCTGCCGGCCGTCGCAGAGGCGCTCGAGCAGCCGCGCGGCGGCGGCGGTGAAGGCTGGATCGGAGGGCGGCCGGTCTTCCGCCTCCACCAGGCTGGTGGTGATGGCCGCCTGAATCTGCTGGGCGAGGTAGAGGTCCTGGCCGGTGAGGCCGGCGAAAATCGCGTTGATGAAGTGCAGGCGGCGCAGGTTCTCGCTCCTGGTCATTTCTTCGGCTTCTCGAGATTGCTGATCTCCTCCATGAATCCCGCGACGTCGCGGAACTCCTTGTAGACGCTGGCGAAACGCACGTAGGCCACCTGGTCGATGCGCTGCAGGTGCCGCATCACCTCGTCGCCGATGGCCCGGCTGGGAATCTCGCTCTCGTACTGCGCCTCCAGGGCGTCGATGACGTCGTCCACGATCATGGTGATCTGCTCGAGGTCGACCGGGCGCTTGTGGCAGGCGGCGCGGATGGCCCGGAACAGCTTCTCCCGGTCGAATTCCTCGCGGCGGCCGTCGCGCTTGGTCACTACGATCCCGTCGCGCACCAGGGTTTCGATGGTGGTGTAGCGGTGGCCGCACTCGAGGCATTCGCGGCGGCGGCGGATGGTGTTGCCCTCCTTGCTGATGCGGGAGTCAATCACCTTGTCCTCGATGGAAGTGCACTTGGGGCAGCGCATGAATCAGGCGGGGGCTAGTTCAGGGACAGGAAGTTCTGCAGGATGTTCATTCCGTGCTCGGTGGCGATGGATTCGGGGTGGAACTGCACCCCCCAGACCGGCAGCGTCTTGTGCCGCAGCCCCATGATCTCACCCTCGGCGGTCTCGGCGGTGATCTCGAGGCAGGCGGGCAGGGAGGCACGCTCGACGAGCAGCGAATGGTAGCGAGTGGCTTGGAACGGCGAGGGGAGGCCGCGAAAGATGTCGGTGCCGCGGTGCAGGATGGGCGAAATCTTGCCGTGCATCAGGCGCCCGGCCCGCACCACCCGCCCGCCGAAGTGCTGGCCGATGGACTGGTGGCCGAGGCAGACCCCCAGGATGGGCGCCCGCCCGGCGAAGGCCTTGATGATGTCCAGCGTTACGCCGGCCTCGCCGGGGGTGCAGGGGCCCGGGGAGAGCAGCACCCGCTCCGGCTTGAGGGCCAGGGCCTCCGCCGGCGTGATCTCGTTGTTGCGAAAAACCCGCTGTTCCACGCCGAGCTGGCCGAAGTATTGGACCAGATTGAACGTGAAGGAATCGAAGTTATCGATCACCAGCAGCATGGGTCAATATACCCATGGGAGAGGAGGGGGGTCAAGCGCCGGACGGGCGGAAATCAGCAATCCTTCAGCGCCGGGACCGGCCGGACCGCATCCTCCGTGAAGAGGATTGCCTCGCGGCCCCGCCTCCGCCTACTACAGCCCGATGCAGTCGGCCTCATGGCACAGCCCGCACGGACGCCCGCTCCCGGCGCCGGGCGGCCGTACGCTGGTCATGGGCGTGCTGAACCTCACCCCGGACTCCTTCTCGGATGGAGGGCAGCTGACGTCGGTCCAGGCCGTGGTGGACCGCGCCGGAGCCATGCTTGCCGCCGGGGCCGACGTGCTGGACGTGGGCGGCGAATCGACCCGGCCGGGTGCGGCGCCGGTGAGCGTGGCGGCAGAATGTGACCGCGTGCTGCCGGCGCTGGCCGCGCTGCGGCAAAACTTCCCGGGCGCAGCCATTTCGATCGACACCTACAAGGCGGCGGTGGCCGAGGCTGCGGTGCGGGCGGGCGCGGACATCGTCAATGACATCTGGGGCGGCCTGCATGGCGTCACCGCGGCGGAACGCCAGCGCCTGATCGCCGCCACCCGGGCCGGCGCGGCGGTCCCGCCGTCCCCCATGACCCAGGCCGTGGCGGCGCTGCGCTGCCCCGTGATCCTGATGCACAACCGGCCGGACCGGGACTACGGCGATTTTTGGGCCGAAATCCTGCTCGACCTGCGGTTGAGCCTCGCGGTGGCACGGGCTGCCGACGTGCCGGCGCACCAGATCTGGCTCGACCCGGGATTCGGCTTCGCCAAGAACCCGCCGCACAATCTCGAAGTTCTGAAACATCTCGACCGGATTGTGGCCCTGGGCCAGCCCGTGCTGTTGGGCACGTCGCGCAAGTCGACCCTCGGCCTGGTGCTCGGCGCCCCGGTGGAGGATCGCCTCGACGGCACGGGGGCCACGCTTGTGTGGGGCATCCAGCAGGGCTGCCAGATGGTGCGCGTGCACGACGTGGCGCCGATGATGCGCTTTGTGCGGATGGCTGACGCCATCAAGGCCGGCCTCGCCTGGAAATCATGAACTCCGACACCCTCACGCTCTCGCGCCTGCGATTCTTCGGCCGCCACGGCGTGCTGCCGGAGGAGACGACCTGCGGGCAGGATTTCGAGGTCACCGTGCGCCTCGAACTGCCCCTGGCCGAGGCCGGCCGGACCGACGACCTCGGACGCACGGTTGACTACCGCGCGGTGCACCAGGTCGTGCGCGTGGTCATGGAGGGGCCGCCGCGCCAGCTGGTCGAGTCCCTGGCGGAGACCATCGCGGCGGAGCTGCTGCGGGTGTTCCCGCCGGTGCAGGCGGTGGAGGTGGAGGTGGTGAAGCTGCGGCCGCCGGTGGACTTCACCAGCGGCGGCCTGGCGGTGCAGGTGCGGCGGACGCGCCCGGCCGCCTGACTCATGACACCGGCGGCGCGACAGGCCTTCGTGGGGGTGGGCGCCAACCTCGGCGACCGTTGGGCCACGATCCTCAGCGCCCTGGCGGCGCTGGCGGGCACGCCCGGCATCGCCGCGCTGGAAACGTCGGCCGTTTACGAAACGGCGCCGGTCGGCGTGCCCGATCAGCCGCCGTTCTTGAATCTCGTGGCGGGCGTCGAAACGACGCTGACGCCGGAGGCGTTGCTGGCGGTGTTGATGGAACTGGAACGGTCCGCCGGCCGCCGGCGCGAGCTGGAGGTGCGCTGGGGGCCGCGCACGCTCGACCTCGATCTGCTGCTGTTCGAAGGCGAAGCCCGCGCCAGTCCGGAGCTCATCCTCCCTCATCCGCGGATGTGGGACCGCGCGTTTGTCACCGTGCCGTTGCGCGAGTTGACCGGACGGGTGGGCCGGTTCGGGCGCCCGCACTGGGCCAACGTGCGCGCCCGGCTGGACGCGGCGCCGACGGGTCCCGGAGTGGCGCTGTGGCACCCGCCCGCCGGGTGAAACCGGTTGCCTTCGGGCGCGGGGCGCTCGAAGCTGCGCCCCTCCATGCCCGGGCCTTTCACCCTGCTCCAGACCGATCCGGCCACCGCCGCGCGCCGCGGCCACCTGACCACGCGCCACGGGTTGGTGGAGACGCCGATCTTCATGCCGGTCGGCACGCAGGGCACGGTGAAGGCCGTCACGCCCGCGCACCTGCGCGAGGTCGGCGCCCAGATCATTCTCGGCAACACTTACCATCTCAACCTGCGGCCGGGCTCGGAGGTCATCCGCGACCTCGGCGGGCTGCACCGTTTCATGGGCTGGGACGGGCCGATTCTCACGGACAGCGGCGGCTTCCAGGTGTTCAGCCTCGCCAAGCTCCGGCGGGTGCGCGACGAGGGCATCACCTTCCAGTCGCACCTCGACGGCGCCACGCTGTTCCTGGGTCCGCGCGAGGTCATGACGATCCAGCAGAACCTCGGCTCGGACATCGCCATGGTGCTGGACGAATGTC
>CAZAFS010000112.1:0-8843 GCA_964484165.1 uncultured Opitutaceae bacterium
AGGGCCTCCAGGGCGGCTTCGATGACGTTGAACAGCGGCCGGGTCTGCTCCCGCAGTCCCGACATCGCCACGCCCAGCAGCAGCGCAAACAGGATGACCTGCAGCATGTCGCCGCGGGCAAACGCATCCACGGCGCTCGTGGGGATGATGTTGAGGAGAAAATCGACCCAGCTGCCCGTGTGCTGCCCGGCGGCGGAGGTGTAGGAGGCGATCTCCTTCGGATCGAGCTTCGTCACGTCGATGTTCATGCCGGCGCCGGGGCGCAGGACGTTGACCAGCACCAGTCCGAGGACGAGCGCGAACGAGGAGACCACTTCGAAATACACCAGGGATTTCAATCCGACCCGGCCGACCTCCTTCAGGTTGCCCATCTTGGCGATGCCCACGACGACCGTGCCAAAAATGATCGGCGCGAGCAGCATGCGGATGAGCTTGATGAAGCCGTCGCCCAGGGGTTTGAGCCCGGCCCCAAATTCGGGGAAGCAGTATCCGACCACCACTCCCAGCACCGTGGCCACGATCACCTGGAAGTAGAGCTGGCCGAAGATTCCGCCGCGGGCGGGGGTGGAGGTGGTGTTCACGGCATTTCAGTTGTAGGGGCGCTCTGCTGGCCAGCAGAGCCGCGCCCTACTCAATCAATTCTTTCAGCTCCCGATACAGCGCCGCCTTGGCCTCGAAGCCGATGCCGACCAGCTCGGGCAGGGTGACGTGGCCATCAACGACCTCCACGCCGTCGGGGAAGCCGCCGAAGGGCTGGAAGAGGTCGGGATACGATTCGTTGCCGCCCAGGCCGAGGCCGGCGGCGATGGCGAGCGACATCTGGTGGCCGCCATGCGGGATGCAACGGCGCGGCGACCAGCCGTGCGCCTGCAGCATCTGCAGGATGCGGAGGTATTCGACCAGTCCGTAACTGAGCGCGCAGTCGAATTGCAGCCAGTCGCGGTCCTTCCGCAGGCCGCCGTGGCGGATCAGGTTGCGCGCGTCCGGCAGGGAGAAGAGGTTTTCGCCCGTGGCCATGGGCCCGGCGTAGTGTTGCCCGAGCTCGGCCTGGAGGGCGTAGTCGAGCGGGTCGCCGGCCTCCTCGTACCAGAACAGGTCGTGCCGCGCCAGCGCCTCGCCGTACTGGAGCGCGGTCGCCAGGTCGAAGCGCCCGTTGGCATCCACCGCGAGCCTCGCGCCCGCGGGCAGCACGCCGAGCACGGCCTCGACGCGCCGCAGATCCTCGGCCAGCGGTACGCCGCCGATTTTCATCTTCACCACGGTGTACCCGCGGTCGAGGTAGCTGCGCATCTCGCGTTGGAGCGCCGCCAGTTCCTTGCCCGGATAATAGTAGCCGCCGGCGGCGTAGACGAAGATCCGCCGGTTGACGGTGCCGTCGCCGTGCCGTGCTGCCAGCAGGCGGAAGAGCGGCTGGCCGGCGATCTTGGCGACCGCGTCCCACACCGCCATGTCGATCGTGCCCACGGCGACCGAGCGCTCGCCGTGGCCGCCGGGCTTCTCGTTGGTCATCATCCGCGCCCAGATCTTGTGCGGATCGAGATTGTCGTGCGCCTCGTCGCGCAGCGCCGCCGGGTCGGCCTCGAGAATCCGCGGGATGAACCGCTCGCGCATGAGCGCGCCCTGGCCGTAGCGGCCGTTGGAATTGAAGCCGTACCCGACCACCGGCCGGCCGTCGCGCACCACGTCGGTGATCACGGCGACCACCGAACACGTCATCTTGGAGAAATCGATGTAGGCGTTGGCGATGGGCGACGCGATCGGGACGGTTTTTTCGCGGATGGCAACGATGCGCATGGCGGCGGGGCGAAACGCGATTGAGGCAACTCCCCCATGGCGACGCAAGACCTCTGGAGCGGACGGCGGGGCGGCGCCAGCCGGGGTGCGGACCGCAGCGCCGGCAATCGGCGGTTGCGAGCCGGGCGTTTCTTGTTAGCTTTTCGCGCAACCCCATTCTCGCCATGCCCAGGCACGTCGCCATTTGCCGGTTCTGCCTCATAGCCGCGGTCAGCGGCGGTCTGATCACTCCCGCAGCCGCGAAATCGGAGGAGTGGCATGACGCCCAGGGCAACACCTTCCGCGGCGAACCCGCCGAGGTCCTCGGCCCCCTGGCCCTGTTCCGGGTCTCGCGCACCGCCGGGCGCATGGTGCCGTGGCATCTGCTCACGCCAGCGGAATGCGTGCGGTTCTACGAGGCGGTGCGCGCGTTGCCGCCGCGGGCGGACGACTGGGCGCAGGCCAAGGGCGAGGTCACCCAGGACCTGCATGGCAACGTGCAGCGCGTGCAGGGTGACCGCCTGGTGCCCGCCGACCTGAAGGGACGGCCCGAGCCGGAATGCTACATTCTCCTTTTCGCCTCCAACGGCACCAGCCGCTCGTGGGAAATGATGGGCGACGCCGGGCCGTACTACGGCAAGCTCCAGCAGGCGTATCCCGGCCTGACGGAGGCCTTGTTTTTCGGGTTGCGGCACTCGCGGACCGAACACGCCAACATGGCGATCAGTATGCGGATGTCGTGGCTGGTCGCGGACTTGGTCGAAGAGGAGCACATGAGCACGGTCGCGCGCTTGGCGCCGGCGGATTTCGGGATGGTCATCGTCAACCGCGACGGCGTGCCGCTGTTTTCCTCAGGGGCCGAGAATGCGACGGCCGTCAAGCAGACGATGGAGAAGCTGTCCGGCTTGCTCGAGCTGCTGCAGCCGGCCAACCCGCTGACGTGGAACGATCGCGCCTGTTATCTGCGGGCCATCCAGCCGGTGGTCTACGCCAACGGAACCAGTCCGCCGCTGCTGGTGGGCGATCCGATCAACGCGGCGGCGCTGCGCGAGCGGGGCGTGCTCCGGTTCGGAGCCACCGTCCACGTCGCGGCCGACGGCCGGGCGACGCGGGTGGAGGTGCAGCCCGACGGGAAGCTCTCCGCCGAAATGGGCCGGATCATCGGCGGCGCGCTGCTGCACGCGGTGCTGGTGCCGGCGGTGGACCACGGGAAGTTCGTCGACGGCGCATACGATTACCACTTCGACGCGACCCGCTGATCCCGGTGCGGTGGTGGTCCTGCCCGACAGGGCGAAGGGCAGGGAGGGTTTGAGGTTTTTGAAACCTGCGGACATGGGTGGCGTCTGCGCCTGTACGCCCGGCCCTCAACCATGAGATTCCTCCGCCTGTCCATTGTCGGTTTGCTCGTTCTGCCCGCGTTGCGCGCCGGGCCGCCGTTTCTCACCGACGACCCGGAGCCGGTCGAGCTCCAGCATTGGGAGGCCTACCTGTTCGCGACCGGCGATCGCACCAACGACGGCGGCACCGTCAACGGCCCGGCGGCGGAATTCAACTATGGCGTGTGGCCCGACACCCAGCTGCACCTGGTCGTGCCCGTGACCAACGTCTCCCCGTCCGGCGGGGCGGCCGTTGCGGGCTTGGGTGACGCGGAACTTGGGGTCAAATATCGCTTCGTGCACGAGGACGAGGCGACGCCGCAGGTGGGGATCTTCCCGATGGTGGAGCTGCCGACCGGCCGCGCCGCCCGCGGACTCGGCAACGGCCGCGCCTGGTTCCGGCTGCCCGTGTGGCTGCAGAAGAGCTGGGGCGGGTGGACCACCTACGGCGGCGGCGGAGTCGCGCTCAACTCGGCGCCGGGCCAGCGCAACCATCCGTTCGGCGGCTGGCTGGTGCAGCGGGATTTCGGGCCGCGTCTCACCCTGGGCGCCGAGGTCTTTGCGCAGGGCGCCGACGCGGCGGGCGGCCGCGGCTTCACGGCGGGCAATGTCGGCGGCTGCTGCAATTTCACCGGACAATTCAGCCTTCTGTTCAGCGCCGGCCGCAGCTTGCGCGGCGAACGGCACACCCTATGGTACCTGGGTCTGTACTGGACGGGAGGGCCGGCCGGGCACGATCGCCCCTGATCCAACCCGCACGGCGCCGGACTTTCCTGCAACCTCAACCGGAGTCACCGCCATGGCAGTATTCCCCAGTACCTCGGCCTCGCCCGGCGCGAGCGCCAACATTCTCATCCGCCTCGTCGTGGGCGGCGTGTTTCTGAACGAAGGCATCCTGAAGTTCCTCGACCCGGCGGCCAACGCGGCCGGCCGGTTCGCGACCATCGGCCTGCCGCACCCTGAGCTGCTCGGCCCGTTCGTGGCCGCGGTCGAAGTGCTCGGCGGCCTGCTGGTCATCCTCGGCTTGTTGAGCCAGTGGGCGGCGCTGGCGCTGTTCATCGACATCTCGGTGGCGATCTTCACCACCAAGATCCCGGTGCTGCTGGGGCACGCCTACCTGGGCCTGGCGCTGATGAAGCTGAAGACCTACGGCGTGCTCAGCATGGTGCACGAGGCGCGCACCGACCTGGCGATGTGGTTCGGCCTGCTGTTCCTCCTGGTGGCCGGGCCCGGGCGCTGGGCGCTGGACGCTCGGTCCCGCGCGCCCAAGGCCAAGTAGGCCCCGGCGGCGGCTGCGGCCCGGAAGAGCCTTGAAATGGCGCGGCCCGGCGGCAGATTGCGGGACGCGCCGGCGCCCCCATGAGTTTTTTCCCACGGTCCCTTGTCCGTCTGTGGATGATCGCCCTGCTCGGGGCGCTGGGGATTGTGGCCGTCGCTACGGTCGTCCGCATCCGGCACATCGAGCGCCTCTCCAGCCGGTACGGCGTGATGGTGGACCCGCCGGCGGTCGACCCGGCGTCGCTCACGGGGTACGCGCTGGGCCGGCGGTCGATGTTCTATCCCGAGGGCGGGTTGGACACCCTGCATTGGGTCATGCAGACCCAGGCGATGTTCGCCACCGGGACCTGGCGGATCCGGCGGGCGGACTACGACAACGCGCCCGCCGGGCGCGAGGTGCACTGGGCCGCGCCGTTCCACTGGTGGCTCGCGCTGCTCGCCTGGGGCGAGCACCAGTTGACCGGTGAGCCGGTCGGCCTCGCGGTCGAGCGCGCGGCCCTGTATGCCGATCCGGTGCTGCTCGGGCTGGTGCTGCTGGCGGTGGTGCCGCTGACGGCGCGGCGGTTCGACTCGACCGCGGCTACGTTCATGGCCGTCGGCATGGTGGCGGGGTTTCCCTTCTATCTGTTCTTCATGCCGGCGTATGCCGATCACCACGGGCTGGCGGAGACGGGCGCCTTGATGACCGTGCTTTGTCTTCTGGCAGGCGGCGGGGGCTGCGTGCGCACCGGTGGCGCCGACGGCGGCGGGGGCGATTTTTCCGAGTGGCTGCCGGAGCGGCGCGCGGCGCGCCGCTGGTTCGCCGCCTCGGCCGTGGCCGGCGGCATCGGGCTGTGGATCAGCGCGGCGAGCCAGGTGCCGGTGCTGATGGGGGTGGGCGCGGGGGCGCTTGGAGCTGGCTGGATCGCCCGCCGGCCGGCGGCGTCGCCATCCTGGCGATTCGAGCCGGCCCTGTGGCGGTGGTGGGGCCTGGTGGGCGGGGCCACGAGCTTTGCAGCCTACCTGCTCGAGTATTTTCCGTCGCACCTCGGTTTCCGGCTGGAAGTCAATCATCCGTTGTACGCCGTGGCCTGGCTCGGCGCGGGCGAATTGCTGTGCCGGATCACCGGCGCGTTCACGGCGGGTGGATCCGGGTCCAGGTCCGGCGGGAAACTCGGCTGGGTGCTGGCCGCCGCCGCCGTGGCGCTGCTGCCGGGCGTCATCCTGTTCACGAAGCGCACGACGTTCCTCGTGGCGGATCCGTTCGTGTGGCGCCTGCATGTGCAGGCGATCGCGGAGTTCGAGAGCATGGCGTCCTTCCTGGGGGGGAAACCCTTCAGCCTGGGCCTGCTGGCCAATTGCCTGCCGGCGCTGCTGGTTGTGCCCGCCGGAGGTCTGGCGTGCTGGCGGGGCGTGCCGCGGCCGGGCCGGGCGCTGCTCGTCCTGGCGCTCGTGCCCACGCTGCTGTTTCTGGCCATGACCGGGGCGCAGGTCCGCTGGTGGGGCATCGCCTACGCCCTGCTGTTCGCCGTGTTGGCCATCCTGTTCGCGCTTCTCGAGCGGCCGGGGGCGGGACGCACCGCGGTCCGCGCCTGGCGGCTGGGCTGCGCCCTCATCTTCCTGCCCGGGGCGATCCAGGCCGTCCGCGCAATCGGGCACGGCGCCGAGATCACGCGGGACGATATCCATGCGCTGGCCGAGCGGGATCTGGCCCAATGGCTCCGCCTGCGCATGGGCCGGGATCCCGCGGTCGTGGTCAGTTCGCCGGCGACCACCACGACGTTGATCTATTACGGCGGGCTGCGGGGTCTCGACACGTTGTATTGGGAGAACCGGGCGGGTCTGGAGCATGCGGCGGCGATCTTCGCCGCGCCATCGCCCGACCAGGCGTACGCGCTGATCCGCCGGTATGGCGTGACCCACCTCGTCCTGGTATCGTGGAATCTGTTCACGGAGGACTACGTGCGGTTGTACCTCGGGCTGGCGCGCGATGCCCCATTGCCGGCAAACACCTTCATCCGGGGGCTGCTGCACGGCCAGGGCCTGCCGCCGTGGCTGCGGCTCATCCCGTATCAACTGCCGGATAACCCGGCCTTGAAGGGAGAGACAGTGCTCGTCTTCGAGGTGACGCTGCCGCAGGAGCCGGACGCGATGGCGGTGCACATGGCGGATTACCTGGTGGAATCGGATCGGATGGAACTCGCGGCCCGGATGGAACCCGCGCTGACCGGGTTTCCGCAATCCCTGCCGGCGCTGGCGATGCTGGCGTATCTCCAGGGCAAATCCGGGGCGGCGGATCGATTTTCCGCGACCTTGGATCGGATGGCCCCATGCCTGCCGCAGGCGCCGGCGCTGCCTCTGGAGGACCGCATCCGGCTGGCGACCGTCCTCGCGGCGGGCGGGCGGGCGGAGGCCGCGCGGGATCAGCTGGACCGGTGCCTGGCGGATCTGGATGAGCGCGGCTTGCGCCGGCTGACAACGGGCACGCTGCGCGATCTCCTCAATCTGGCGGCACGCCTCGGTTTACAGATCCCCGATCCGCGCCTCCGGCGGCTGGCGTTCGAGCTGCTGCCGCCGTACCTGCGTGGAAACTCCTGATGTCCGGTCCGTCCGCCGGTTTTGACCTGCAAGCCCGGCGGGCGCCGGCTAGCATCGCCCGTTACTCATGATCTCCTCCCCTGACGGAACGCTCCGATGGCTGGGACTGGTTCTGGCGGCGATCGGCCTGGTGCGGACCGCCGCGGCGGACGACGCCGGTGCCGCGCGCCAGACCACGGTGTCCATCGTCGGCGACGAGTTTCAGATCAACGGCCGGCCGACCTACGCCGGCCGGGTCTGGCAGGGCCACAAGATCGAGGGGCTGCTCCTCAATTCGCGCATGGTCCAGGGCATCTTCGACGATCTCAACCCGGCCACGGTGTCCCGTTGGGCCTACCCCGACACCGGCAGGTGGGACGCCGAGCGCAACACCCGCGAGTTCATCGCCGCCATGCCGGAGTGGCGGCGGCGCGGCCTGCTCGCCTTCACCATCAACCTGCAGGGCGGCGCGCCGATCGGTTACGCGAATGAGCAGCCGTGGTACAACTCGGCGGTCAATCCGGACGGCTCGCTGCGGCCCGACTACCTGGCCCGGCTGGCCCGCATCCTGGACCGCGCCGACCAGCTCGGCATGGTCGCCATCGTCGGCTATTTCTATTTCGGGCAGGACGAACGGATCCGCGACGAGGCGGCGGTGCTGCGCGCCACTGACGAGGCCACGTCCTGGCTGCTTGATCGCGGCTATCGCAACGTGCTGGTCGAAATCAACAACGAGTGCAACGTGCGCTACGACCACGCGATTCTCCAGCCGGAGCGCGTCGCCGAGCTGATCACCCGCGTCCAGGCCGCCGCGCGCGACGGCCGGCGCCTGCTCGTCAGCACCTCGTACGGCGGCGGCACCGTGCCCCGCGAGAACGTGGTTCGCGCCGCCGACTTCCTGCTCCTGCACGGCAACGGCGTCGCCGATCCGGCGCGCCTCGCGGCGATGGTGCGGGCCGCGCGGGCGGTGCCCGGCTACACCCCCAAGCCGGTCCTGTTCAATGAGGACGACCACTACGAGTTCGACCGGCCGGTCAACCACTTCACCGCCGCCGTCGGCGAGTTTGCCTCGTGGGGCTTCTTCGATTACCGCCGCCCCGGCGAGAGCTTTGCCGAAGGCTACCAAAACCTGCCGGCCGACTGGGGCGTCGCCAGCGAACGCAAGCGCGCCTTTTTCCGGCTCGTGAGCGAGATTTCCGGCGCGGAGCGCTAGGTTGAGTTCGGAGTTCCGGGTTCCGAGTTCGGAGTTTTGAGTTTTGAGTTGGCTGATGGGGATGTCATCGTCGCGGAGGCACGCATGCAACCTGAAGCCCCACGGCGCAGTCTGGCGGAGTCCCGGTGGACCGGTGTCCTGGCGGGCGTCCTGATCGCACTCGCCGCGATTGCGGCGTATCACAACTGCTTCACCGCGCCGTTTGTGTTCGACGACGTCTATGCGGTGACGGAAAACCGGACGATCCGGGATTTGCGGGACCTCGGGCGAGTGCTGGCGGCGGACACCGGCAACGGCGCGGGGGTGCGCGGCCGGCCGCTGATCAATCTCTCCCTGGCCGTCAACTACGCCCTCGGCGGCACGGACGTCCGCGGCTACCACGCGTTCAACCTGGCGGTCCATGTCCTCAGCGCCCTGCTGCTATTCGGGATTGCCCGGCGGACTCTTCGGCTCTGCTCAGAGCGGGCACGGGGCGGAACAATGGCGGTAGGAAGGTCGCTTGCGACCGATGATCGCCCGCGAGCGGGCTTCCTACAATCAGAGTCCACGTTTCTGGCCTTGGCCATCGCCCTGCTCTGGACCGTGCATCCGCTGCAAACCGAGACGGTCACGTGCGTGATCCAGCGCACGGAATCGCTCATGGGATT
>CAZAFS010000113.1:0-8778 GCA_964484165.1 uncultured Opitutaceae bacterium
TCGCGAGCACCTGTCGGCCGAAGCTTTATGCGAAGGCCGAAGCTCGCTCCTACAATGGCATGGGTTCCGCCAAGGCTTCCCGCTGCTTCCGGTATAGCGCTAAGGCACCACCGGGCCGTCAGTTCGGTTTGAAGAACGTGTTGAGATCCTGGACGCCCTTGCGGACGGCGTCCGCGCTCACCAGCAGCAGCTGCTTTTCGTCCGCGGTCAGCTCCAGCTCGATGATGCGCTCCACCCCGTTCTTGCCGAGAATGACCGGCGCCCCGATGAACAGGTCGTCGATGCCGTATTCGCCCTGCAGGTAGACGGCGCAGGGCGCGAGGTGTTTGCGGTCCGTGATCACCGCCTCCACCATCTCCGCCACGGAGGCGGCGGGAGCGTAGTAGGCGGAGCCGGTCTTCAGCAGGCCCACGATTTCCGCGCCGCCCTTGCGCGTGCGGTCCACCAGCCGCGCGATCGTCGCGCCGTCCATGAGCTCGGTGATCGGCACGCCGCCGACCGTGGTCAGCCGCGGCAGCGGCACCATCTGGTCGCCGTGGCCGCCCAGCACCATCGCGTGCACGGAGGTCAGGGCGCAGCCGAGTTCCTCGGCCACAAAATAGCGGAACCGCGTCGAATCGAGGATCCCCGCCATGCCGATCACGCGCCGCAGGGCAAAGCCGGTGGCGCGCAGGGCCACGTGGCACATGATGTCCAGGGGATTGGACACCGCGATCACGATGGCGTTGGGGGCGTGCTGGGCGATGGCCCGCGCGGCCTGCTTGACGATGTCCGCGTTGACCTTGAGGAGGTCCATCCGGTCCATGCCCGGCTTGCGCGGCAGGCCCGCGGTGATCACCACCACGTTGCTGTCCGCGATCTGGGCGAAATCGCTCGTGCCCACGATGGCCACGTCGTAGCCGCGCAACGGCCCGGCGTGCAGGAAGTCCAGCGCCTTGGCCTGCGTCATGCCGCCGGCGACGTCGACCATGACCAGGTCGGCGATGACTTTTTCGGCGAGGTAATAGGTCGCCGTCGCGCCGACGTTGCCCGCCCCGATGATGCTGACCTTGTTCTTCACCATGATGGGTTCCCTCCTTACGCCGCGCCGGCGGCGAGGCTGTCGTGCGCGGTTTTGAGCGCCGCGGCCGCCGCGTTGAATGCGTCGCGGTCGGCCGGGGCCAGCTTGAGCTCGAGAATGCGGGCCACGCCCCGTTCACCGACGTAGGCGGGCACGCCGATCGCCAGCCCCTTGACGCCGTACTCGCCCTCGCAGCGGACGGAAACCGGCAGCAGCGCGTTCGCGTTGCAGACGATCGCGTCCACCAGCGTGGCCGCGGCCGCGCTGGGCGCATAGTACGAGGTGGAGCGCTGGGCCAGCTGCAGGATGGTGTCGCCCGCGTTGCGCGCCTCCTCGATCAACTGCCGCAGGCGCTCGTCGCCGAGCAGGGTTGCCGCCGGAATGCCGGACACGCGGACGGTGTCGCGCAGAAAAACCATGCTGGGGTGATGCGGGCCGATGATCAGGCCCGTCACCTCCCGCGGGGACACGCCGAGCTCCTTGCTCACCAGGTAGCGGAGGCGGGTGGAGCTGAGCAGGCCGCCCACGCCCAAGACCTTGAAGCGGTCGACCTCCATGGTTTCCTGGACGAGGAGCGTCAGCAAATCGATCGGCTCGACGATGTTGATCACCACCGCGCCGGGCGCGAGGCGGCGGATGCCCTGGGCGATCGCGCGCACGGTCGCGGCATTCTCCCGATAGAGATCCTCGCGCCGTTCGCCGGGCTTGCGCACCCGGCCGGCGGCGATGATCACGATGTCGCTGCCGGCAATGTCATCGATCCGGACGCTGCCCCGCATCGAGGTGACGTAGCCGCGCAACGGGCCCGCTTCCATCAGGTCGAGCGATTTGCCGGCGGCGACGCCGTCCTTGATGTCAACCAGCAGGACGTCGGTGGCGCGCCGCTCCGCGATGAAGAACGCGGTGTTCGTGCCCACGTTGCCGCTGCCGATGATGCTGATCCGTTTCATGGCGCGTGGTTGGGGTTGGGGAGACGAGATCGCCGAAGCATGTTCGGGTCAACCAAAGTCCTTGTGCGGAAGAGTCAAATCGCCGGCCCGGTCGGCCAACGCGCCGCGCCGAGGGCCGGACCGGCCGGAATCCACCCTCCGCGCTCCTCCGCGGCCAAACTTTCCCCTCGCCTGCCGGAACCTCACCGGATAATTGCCCGAATGGCCAGCATTCGGCTTCGCATCAATCCAGCGGTGCGCCTTCCCCAACATTCATGCGCCATCGGGCGGTCCGTGGCTTCGGCTGCCGAACGCCCCGGCCAGGCCATCGCCCCAAGGGCGTGATTCCGTTGCCCCGGCTTTCGGTCCACCCATCCCAGCTCCCAACATCCCGCCCCAGAAAAAACCATGCTCAAACGAATCCTCCCGTTGCTCGTCCTCGCTCTCGTCGGTCTCCCCGCTTATGCCGCAGCGCCCGAGACCCTGGATCTCAAGAACCTCATCGACCTGTCCGGCTTCAATTTCACGGTGACCGGCGTCCGGACCGCTGATGACAAGCTCCAGCTCGGCGACGACAGCATCAGCATCAAGGACGAGTACAAGAAGGACCATCACTATGTGATCTTCTCCCTGAAGGGCCAGGTGGACCGCCCCGGCGCCTTCATCCTGACACCCGACGCGTTTGTGGCCGAATATATCCTCGACAACAGCTGGAAATCCGAACCGGCCACCGCCCTGGGCACCAAGATCGTCCTGATGGGCGGCAAGGAACAGACGTTCTGGGCCCCGCGCGGCGTGTCCGTGACGCTGAGCGTCACCGCCGAAAAGAAAGGCGGCGACGAGAACCTCGAGATCGTGTTCATCCTGCCCCGCGACGTCCGGGCCATCAAGCTGGGCACGGCCCGCTTTATCTCGCCCGAGGTGGCGATCCCCACGCTCTGACGCCGGTGCCGGCGCCGCGAACATTGCACGCCGACAGGCGGGAGTGGCGGGAATTCACCGCCCCCCGCCTCCAGGCGAATGCCCTTTTCGACCAGTCTTAAGGCCCCCCTGAACGACAACCACGATGACCTTCATGAAGAAATCCCACGGCTCATTGCCGCTGTTCCTGGCTATGGTCCTTGCGTTCGCACTCGCCGCCTGCGGCCTCCGCCAGGCCTGGCGGGAGGTTGAATCCTTCAATAAGGTCAAGGCGGGAATGCCGCTCCGCCTGCAGCCGCTCGGCACGGAAACCCTCAAGGTGTCTCCCGATCAGGAATTCCGCATCCGCTGCACCAGCGCGACGGCGGGTGGCGATATTGAATATCGGGCGACCGTCGGCGTTGTATGGGACGGCGGCCGCCGCACGGTCACCATAATGGATTCCGCGCCACAGCAATGGAGCCCACAAAAAAGCGACATCGTGTTTCAGTACCATTCTCTGGTCATTTCTGATTCCGTCGGCCGGGCGAAGATGTACTTTTACCTGGTGGATAAGGACGACCGTTGCATCAGCAACATCATCGAATGGAACGCGGTCTTCGTCCAACAGGCAAACTGACGGCGACGGTGAATCGCTTCAATTCCAGTCCACCATGAATCCAAAGCTGAACAGGTTCGATCGCATCATGATGCCGGTCCTCGCGCTGACATCCCTGGTGATCATGATCGCCTCCTACCCCGCGGGATACGACGGCACGCCGGCCGCCCCCCTGTGGGGGTTCGCCATCGTGGGTTTCGCCTACGTCCTCTATCAGGCGATCCGCGTCGGTTCCCCCGGCCTCACCGCGGCCACGGCGGCGGTGGTCATGGTCGGCTACCTGGGACCCGGCCTCGTGAACTGGCGGAGCGCCGACGATTATCTGAGGAACACCATTTGGAATCCCTTGGGGCGCTACAGTCTGGCCTCTATCGCTATGACCATCGTTTTGGTGGCTATCTTCGCGCTGCCGCTTGAGGCCGGGGTGTTCACTGCCTGGATTGTGCAGCACGTGCGCAGGGGGCGACAAGCGCCACCGGAGCGTGCGGGAGCCGAGGGAAAGGCAAAATCAATCGTGCTCAGCCCACCTAGTCTTCCTCCCGCGGCGCAATCCTCGCCACCGCCACGGCCGTCCCCTTTGCCACCGCCACTGCTGCCCCCATTGCCGCCGCCGTTGCCGTTTGCGGCAAGCACGCAGCCGCGGGTCATTCCCTCCGGCTTGGTTGGTTCAGCGGCGTTCAGGGGTCGAGGCGATGTTTGGTCTCCCTCCACGATTATCACCCTGCTCTACGCCACCGCTGTGTTCCCACCGATCGGTCTGTTGGTGGGGCTGTTTGCCTTGATCAAAAGGCGCACCCGGGCCGCCGGAACGTGGTCGCTGATAATGGCGGTTGCCTGTCTGGCCACCTGGCTCGTTCTCACACCCATTGGCGGGATTCTGTTTGGCCTAGTGCTGATCACCATCATCGTGGCGCTTTCCCGCTCACCCCAATGCGGCCATTGCGGGCAAACGCTGCCGCGGGTCCGCGTGCCGGCCACCTTCCGGCAGGCCTGGCGCGGCGGCTGGATCTGCCCCCACTGCGGATCCGAGGTTGACCGAAAAGGCCGGGTACTGGCTTCGCCCGACGGCTTGGCAATCGACCCCACCCTGCCGCCGCCCCTCGTCGCCATGCCGCCCCCCATCGCCACCCCCAACACGGCGCCAGGAGAGACCGCCGGCGCCGCCATCATCTTGCCCGAGCCGCCGGTGATCGCCCGCGCCGAAGCCAACGGCCGACGCGGCCCTTCTAGCCCGCCATAATCAGCGTTCCCGCCGCGGCCCTTCGCGACTCAAACAGCGCCTCACCTTTCCGTCCCTATCGACGCCAAGTCGGCCCCGTGAAGCCGAGACGCTCAGGGAGCATCCCCGCCGAGCTGCCGGCGCAGGATCTCGTCGACGAGCTTCGGGTTGGCCCGGCCCTTGGACTGCTTCATCACGAAGCCCTTCATGGCGTTGATCGCGTTCTCCTTGCCGGCCCGGAAATCGGCCGCGGACTTCGGATTGGCCGCGATGGCCGCCGCGCACCACTGCTCGAGCTGGCCGGTGTCGGTCGCCTGCCGGAGACCCTTGCGCTCCACGACCGCCTCCGGCGCCTCGCCGGTGCGAAACATCTCCGCGAACACCTCCTTGGCGCTGTTGCTGGAGATGACGCCCGTGTCGACGAGCTGCACGAGGCCGGCCACCTGCGCCGAGCGCACCTTGCTGTCCGCCAGCACGATTTTTGCGGCGGCAAGTTCCCGCAGCAGGTCGTTGGCGATCCAATTGGCGGCGGCCTGAGGCTTGCCACAGAGTATCGCCGCCGCCTCGAAATAGTCGCTCAACGCGCGGTCGGGCACCAGCACCGACGTGATCGTGTAGGGCAGCTGGTAATCCGCGAAAAAGCGCCGCTGTTTGTCGAAGGGCAGCTCCGGCAGGCCTGATTGCAGGCTCGCCTTCCATGCCGCGTCGACCTTCACCGGCATCAGGTCGGGATCGGGAAAATAGCGGTAGTCATGCGCCATTTCCTTCGTGCGCAGCGACTGCGAGGTGCCGGTCTGCCCGTCATAGTCGCGGGTCTCCTGCACGATCGCGCCGCCGCCCTCGACGACCACGATCTGGCGTTTGATCTCGGCCGCGAGACCGTCGCGCACGAACGAGATCGAGTTCAGGTTCTTCAACTCGACCTTCGTGCCCAGCGCCGTGGCGCCGGTCGGCCGGATCGAGACGTTCGCGTCGCAGCGCATCTGGCCCTTCTCCATGTCGCAATCGGAGATGCCGCCGTAAACCATGACCATTTTGAGCGCGGTGAGATAGGCGAACGCCTCCTCGGCGCTGTGGAGGGCCGGCTCCGACACGATCTCCATCAGCGGCGTGCCAGCCCGGTTGAAGTCGACCAGCGTCTCTCTGGCGCCGTGGTTGAGCTTGCCCACGTCCTCCTCGAGGTGGATGCGGGTGAGCGGAATCCGCTGGTGGCCGCCCATGACGTTGCGGGCCGGGCCGGGCAGCTCGATCTCGATCGCGCCGCCCCGGCAGAGGGGCTGGTCGTACTGCGAAATCTGGTAGTTCTTCGGGCTGTCGGGATAAAAGTAGTTTTTCCGGTCCCACTTGCACACCGGCGCGATCTCGCAGCCGAGCAGCAGGCCGACCTTGATCACCTGGTCGAGCGCCGCCTTGTTCAGCACCGGCAGCACGCCGGGCAGGGCGAGCACGACCGGATCGACCAGGGTGTTCGGCGGCTCGCCGTAGCCGGCCGCCGCCCGCGTGAACATCTTCGAGCGGGTCTTGACCTGCACGTGGACCTCGAGCCCGATGACGGCTTCGTAGTTCATCTGGAGTAGCGAGTAGCGGGTAACGAGTAGTGAGTAGTGGGTAGCGAGCAGCGGGAGGCGGAGGGCGGATGCGACGGCGTGATGCTCGCTACTCGCTACTCGCTACTATGCTCATAGATCGGGGTGCTTCGTGTGCCAGTCGTGGGCTTGTTCGTAGGCCCGCGCGATGGCGAGCAGGCCGGCCTCCTGGAACGGCGGGCCGATGATCTGCAGGCCGACGGGCAGGCCGGCGGCGGTGAAACCGCAGGGCACGGAGATGCCGGGCAGGCCGGCGAGGTTGATGCTGATCGTGTAGATGTCGCTCAGGTACATCGCGAGCGGGTCGGACGACTTCTCGCCCTGCTTGAACGCGGGCGTGGGCGCCACCGGCGCCAGCAGCGCGTCCACCTCCCCGAACGCGCGCATGAAATCGTTGCGGATGAGCGTGCGCACCTTCTGGGCGCGCAGGTAATAGGCGTCGTAGTAGCCGCTGCTCAGCACGTGGGTGCCCAGGATCACGCGGCGCTTCACCTCGGCGCCGAAACCCTCGGCCCGCGATTTGAAGTAGAGGTCGATGGCGTCCGTCGCCGCCGGCGAGCGGTGGCCGTAGCGAATGCCGTCGTAGCGGGCCAGATTCGAGGAGCATTCAGCCGTGGCGATGATGTAGTACACCGCGATCGCATGCTCCGCGGCCAGCGGCAGCGACACCTCGCGGATTTCGCAGCCCGCCGCGCGGTAGAATTCGATGGCCGCCCGGACCGCGGCGCCGACCTCGGCGTCGAGCCCGGCGCCGAAGTATTCCTTCGGCACGCCGAGTTTCCACGGTCCCTTGCGCCGCCCCAGTTCGGCCCGGTAATCGGGAATCGGCGTCGGGTAGGACGTGGAGTCCAGCGCATCGTGGCCGGCGATGGCGCCGAGCAGCAGGGCCGCGTCCTCCACCGAGCGGGCGAACGGCCCGATCTGGTCGAGCGACGACGCGAACGCCACGAGCCCGTAGCGCGAGACCAGGCCGTAGGTCGGCTTGAGTCCCACGATGCCGCAGAACGACGCCGGCTGGCGGATCGAGCCGCCGGTGTCGGAGCCCAGCGCCAGCGGCAGTTCGCCGGCCGCGACCGCCGCCGCCGGGCCGCCCGAGCTGCCGCCCGGCACCCGCGCGAGGTCCCACGGATTCGACGTCGCGTGGAAGGCCGAATTCTCCGTCGAGGAGCCCATGGCAAACTCGTCCATGTTGAGCCGGCCCCACACCACGGCTCCGGCGTCCCGGAGCCGGCGCGTGACCGTGGCGTCATAGGGGGAAATGAAGTTCGCCAGCATCCGGCTGGAGCACGTCAACGGCTGGCCTTCGACCGCGATCACGTCCTTCAGCCCGACCGGCAGGCCGTCGAGCGGCCCCTGCGTCCGGCCGGCGGCGCGGCGCGCATCGGAGGCGCGGGCTTGGGCGAGCGCGTCGGCCTCGTCGAACGAATTGAACGCCCGCACCCGGTCCTCCACCGCCTTGGTGCGCGCCAGGAACGCCGCGGTGAGCTCGGCGGAGGAGATCCGCCGCGCCGCGAGCAGGTCGGCGAGCTCGGTCGCAGGTTTGAAGATGAGATCGGACGACATTCGGTGGGCGCTGTAGGAGCGGCTTTATGCCGCGAGGGTCGGGGCGTAAAGCCCCTCCTACAAGTCAGACATTCATTCGACGACGACCGGCACGACGATCATGTGGTCGCGCTGGGCCGGCGCGTTCCGGAGGGCGGCTTCCACCGGCAGGCCGGGACGCGGGACGTCATCCGCCCACACGTTGCAGACCGGGAAGGCGTGGGCGGTCGGCTCGACCTGCGACACGTCCACCTGCCTGAGCTGTTCGATGTAGGCCAGTACGTCGCCCAATTGACGGGAAAACTCCGCTTTCTCCGCCGGGGTCAACGCCAGCCGGGCGAGATTGGCGACATGGTCGATGTTGAGATCGGGAGGTGAGGCCATGGGGAGCGGTGGTGTAGGTCGGGCTTTACGCCCGACATGTCGGGGATAAACCCCGACCTACAGTCAGGTCAATTCCCGCCCCGGTTGGCAACCGGCAAAAACTCAGCCCGGCCGCATCAACGATTCCTTCATCCTGGCGCGTCCGCTGCCTCCGCCGTAACGGCGGGGGCAGGCGACTTCGTCGCGGCTGACCCCGACAAGGTCGGCCCGACAGGGCGCATCACTCACACTCACTGGGTGCGAGCAATGCGGGTCAGGGCGCGAGCGCGGCCGCCGCCGTTTCCTGGAAGACCCGGCGCATGTCGGAACCGTCGGAATTGGGCAGCCCGGCCCGCTGGATCATCATGATGTAGATGACGCCGCGCCGGGGGTCCGCCCAGCTCTGCGTGCCGTACGCGCCGCCGTGCCCGAAGGTGCCCGGCGAGAGCATGGCGGTGACTCCCTGCGGCTCCGCCACCAGACAGAAGCCGAGCCCACACGCCGACCCGGGCAAGAACCCGGCCTTGAGCCCGGTCGTCTGCACCCGGGTCAGTTCCGCC
>CAZAFS010000114.1:0-8734 GCA_964484165.1 uncultured Opitutaceae bacterium
AAAACAGCAGCGTGGCGGCGGAGTCGTTGATCTGGTAGGCGAGCAGGTTGGAGACGTAGATGTTGACCTGGTAGATGGCGGACCCGAAGAACCCCGGGATCATCAGGATGGCGATCTCCCGCACGGGCGGCGAAAGCCCCAGGTCGAAGCGCGGCCGCCAGCCGCCCTTGATCAGGACGCCGGCCGGCACCGCCATCTGCAAGAAGCCGCCCAGCAGCACGCCGGCGCACAGCCAGTGAATCGCCCCCAGCGGCGTCTTGGCCCAATGCAGCCCGGCGCCGCCGAGCGTGAGAATCATGCACAGGTTGAGCCAGATCGGCGACAGGGCCGGCTCCATGAAGCGGTCCATGACGTTCAGGGTCGCGTTGAAAACGGCGGCGACGCAGATGAATGCCAGATAGGGAAACAGGATCACCGTCAGGTCCGCCACCAGACGCCATTTATCCGCCTCGAGCGCGAACCAGCCGAGGTGCGCAGAGATGCCGATGCCCACGGTCACCAGCCGGCCGGCGCACAGCATCGCCAGCACCACCAGTACGCCGGTGACGATCAGCAGCCAGCTTACGACCTTGTTGAGCAGCGCGTGAGCGCCCGGCTGGCCGCGCTGATGCAGCTCCGCCTGCAGCGTCGGCAGAAACGCCGCGGTCAGCGACCCCTCGCCCAGCAGGCGCCGGAAGAGATTCGGCAGCCGGAAGGCCGTCAGGAACGCCGAGTTCAGCAGGCTCGCGCCGAAGATCGCCGCGGAAAGCTGGTCGCGGATCAGGCCGAGCACGCGCGACACCCCCGAGAGGAAGGAGATGACGCCGATGTCCTTGAGGTTTTTCGACACGCGCGGTGTTTCTCTGCGGGCACCCGCAGGTTAGCAAGTCCTTAACGGGCGCCCGGCGCGACGCGGCATTGACGCAGCTGGGACCGGGCCGCATCTTCGCCCCTCGCAATGTCCCTGCTGCCCAAACTCATCGAGCGGTTGCAGCGCCATCCGAAGCGCATCGTCTTCCCGGAGGGCGCCGACCCGCGCGTCCTGCAGGCGGCCCGCCAGTGGGTGACGCGGCGCATGGGC
Organism: uncultured Opitutaceae bacterium; assembly: GCA_964484165.1. Taxonomy (GTDB): domain Bacteria; phylum Verrucomicrobiota; class Verrucomicrobiia; order Opitutales; family Opitutaceae; genus Fen-1467. The sequence goes on from CAZAFS010000114.1 coordinate 1,061, forward strand.
GCGCCCATCCTGCTTGGCGACCGCGGGCGGATCAAGGAGGCGGCCGCGGCCCTCGACGTGAACCTCGCCGGCATGCGTCTGATCGAGCCGGCGCGGAGCGAGGATTTCGCGGGCTTCGCGGCGCGCCTGGCGGAGTTGCGGCGCGACAAGGGCTTGACGCCGGCCGAGGCGCAGGCGGCGATGCGCGACAATAACTATTTCGCGACGATGATGCTCGCGGCGGGCCAGGTCGACGCACTGGTCGGCGGCGCCACGGTGTCGGCTTCAAGCGCGCTGCGCCCGCTGTTTCAGATCATCCCGCGGCAGGAGCACGTGCGGACGGCGTCGTCGCTGATGATCCTCGACTGGGACGAGCAGAAAGTGGGCATGGACGGCTCGCTGTTCCTGGCCGACTGCAGCGTGATTCCCGAACCCACCGCCGAGCAGCTGGCCGACATCACCATCGCCACCGCCATGATCGCCCATCACCTGACCAATCAGCTGCCGCGCGTCGCCCTGCTCAGCTACGCCACCAAGAGCGCGGTCGACCACCCGGCGGTGGTGAAGATGCGCACCGCCACCGCGCTGGCCCGCGCCAAGGCGGCCGCCGCTGCGCTGCCAATGGAAATCGACGGCGAACTGCAGGTCGACGCCGCGCTCGATCCGTACGCGGCCGCGACCAAGCAGGTGGCCGGCACCGTGGCGGGCCAGGCCAACGTCCTCATTTTCCCCGACCTGGCCAGCGCCAACATCGGCTTCAAGCTCGTGCAAGCGCTGGCCGGCGCCAACACCTTCGGCCAGATCATCACCGGTCTCAGCCGGCCCGCCGCCGAGATCAGCCGCGGCGCGAGCGCGCACGACGTGTTCGGCGCCGCCGCGGTGGTCGGCTGCCAGGCGATCGACCGCCGCCTGCTCTACGGCACGCCGTGACCGGGCCTTTCGTTTGGGGTTTCGGGTTTTGAGTTTTGAGTTGAACTGCAGAACCCCAACCCAGAACCCAAAACTCAAAACCCAAAATTTGCCGCGCATGTCCGCCGAGAATCCCTTCCAGCAGCCTCCGCTGCCGTTGCTCACGCAGCCGACCAACCGCACCACCAAGCGCATCTTCGTGGCGGCCACGCGCATGAACGACGGCAAGACCACGGTGTGCCTCGGCCTGTTCGCCGCGCTGCAGCACCTTTTTCCCCGCGTGGGGTTCATCAAGCCGGTCGGCCAGCGTTACGTCGAGGTCGAAGGCCTCAAGGTCGACGAGGATTCCTACCTGCTCGACGTCATCTACCAGGTGCACGTGCCGATCGAAAGCATGAGCCCGATCACGATCGACCCGACCTTCACGCGCCGCTTTCTCGAGAACCCCGAGGCCACCTACCCCCCGCTGGTCGACCGGATCTGCCGGGCGTTCGACCGCGTCTCCTGGGAAAAGGACTTCACGCTCATCGAGGGCACGGGCCACGCCGGCGTGGGTTCGGTGTTCGAGCTCTCCAACGCCCGCGTGGCGAAGATTCTCGACGCGAAGGTCATCCTCGTGTGTCCCGCCGGCATCGGCCGGCCGATCGACGAAATCGCGCTGAACAAGGCGCTCTTTGACCAGCAGGGCGTCGAAATCATTGGCGCCATCCTGAACAAGGTGGAGGCCGACAAGATCCCGCAGATCACCCACTACGTGGGGCTGGGCCTGGCGCGGCTCGGCGTGCCGCTGCTCGGCGTGCTGCCCGTGCAGAAGATGCTGTCCGCGCCCAACCTTGTGCAGGTGGCCGAGGAGGTTGGCGGGCGCTGGCTCAACGGCCGCGCCGCCGGCGCGCACGAACGCATTCAGCGCGTGGTGGTCGGCGCCATGACCGCCAAGGGGATCATCGATCATCTGCAGGCCGGCAACCTCGTCATCACGCCCGGCGACCGCGACGATGTCATTCTCGCCGCGGTCACCGCCACGAGCATGTTCGGCGCCAAGGCCATCGCCGGCATCATCCTCACCAACGACATCCTGCCCCATCCCAAGCTGCTCGAACTGCTGGCGCAGACCGACACGCCGGTCATCGCCGCGCGCGAGGACGCCTACACCATCACATCAAAGATCAACAACATGACGGTGAAGACCCAGCCGCAGGACACCGACAAGATTCCGGTCATCAAGCAGTTGATCACCGAGCACGTCGATTTTGAGCGGCTGTTGGCGGCGTTTTGAAGCTTCCGGCCGGCGGCGGGAAACCAGCGCCACCGCCAGATTCACCAAAGCCGACCGGCTGGGGACCCGGCTTCCTGCCGAACGCTCAATTGTTAGAGCAGGACAGGGACACGCCCACCATTGCATCAGAAAACCGCCGCGCTATCCTCTTCCTTCTGTGACGCTCCCCCGCCCGCTCCGCCCCACTGCGCACCACGCCACCTGCCTGCTCCTGTTGGCGCTGGCGCTTCCGACGCGTTCTTCCGCCGTCAACGTCTCCATCGACGCCACCCACGCGGTTCGGACGGTCGATAACCGCGTCTTCGGCCTCAACACGGTCATCTGGGATCCCCAGACGGCTTCGGCCCAGACCCTCACGCTGATGCAGGCGGCCGACGTGCGCGTGATCCGGCTTCCCGGCGGCTCGCTGTCGGATGCCTACGATTGGAGCACGAACCGCGGCTACGCGAGTGCCGGCGTGCTCAACACCTGGCGCTGGTCGAGCGGCTTCGACCAATTCTCCCGGATCATCACGGGTTTGAACTGCCAGGCCTTTGTCACGGTGAACTACGGCTCGGGCACCCCCGAGCAGGCGGCGGCGTGGGTGGCCTATGCCAACGCGAGCTCGACCCTGGCCGGCACCGCGTCCGACGTCACGCTCGGCGTCGATGCCAACGGCACGGACTGGAAGACCGCCGGCTACTGGTCCGCGCTCCGCGCCGCCTCGCCGCTGGCCACCGACGACGACCGCAATTTCCTCCGCCTCGGGCGGGCCACCCCGTTCGGCTTGAAGTATTGGGAGATTGGCAACGAGTGTTACGGCAGCTGGGAAACCGATTACCAGGCGGCGTCCCACGATCCGTACACCTACGCCACCCGGGTCCGGGACTACGCGGCGAAAATGAAAGCCGTGGATCCGACCATCAAGCTCGGCGTGGTCGTCACCACCGGCGAGGATGCCTACGCCAACTACACCAATCATCCCGCGACCAATCCGCGGACCAGCCGGGTCCACAACGGCTGGACGCCCGTCCTGCTCGCCACGCTCAAGACCCTCGGCGTGACGCCGGATTTCGCCATCTACCACCGCTATGAGCAGACGCCCGGTCTGGAGTCCGACGCGACGCTCCTGCAGAAAGCGGCCACTTGGCCGAATGACGCGGCCGACATGCGCCAGCAGCTTTCCGACTACCTGGGGACCGCCGGCGCCGGCGTCGAGCTGGTGGTCACCGAAAACAACTCCGTTTTCTCCAACACGGGCAAGCAGACCACGAGCCTGGTCAATGGACTCTTTCTCGCCGACAGCATCGGTCACGTGCTCCAGACCGAATTCAACGCCCTGGTCTGGTGGGATCTGCGCAACGGCCAGGACAACACGAACAACAACAGCGCTTCGCTCTACGGCTGGCGCCAATACGGCGACTACGGCGTGCTCTCCACTCCCTCCACCTTCGGCTCCACCACCTACTACGATCCCTACCCGGCCTATTACGTGATGAAGCTGCTGTCGCATTTTGCGCGCGGCGGCGACACCATGGTGGCCGCGACCAGCGACACCAACCCGCTGGCCGTTTACGCCGCGCACCGGACCGACGGTACGCTCAGCCTCCTGCTCCTGAACAAGAGTCCGACCGACACGCTCACGGCCAATTTCTCCCTGACCGGATTCACCCCGCAGGCCACGGCGACGATCTATGTCTACGGCATCCCGCAGGATGACGCCGCCCGCACCGGCCTGGGTTCGATGGACATCGCGACCTCCACTTTGAACAGCGTTTCGACGACGTTCTCCGTCGCCTTCACTCCGTATTCCGCAACCGTCCTCTCCCTGACGCCCACCACGCTGACCGTTACCACACAGCCGATGAACCAGATCGTGACGGCAGGGGACAACGTTATGTTCTCCATCCTGGTCGGATCCGGCTCCGGGACAACCTACCAATGGCAGCGCCGGCCCAGCAGCGGCACGACCTGGACCAACCTGAGCGACAACTCCCCGTACAGCGGCAGCACGACGGCCACGCTCTCCGTGAACGCGGTCACTACGGCGATGAGCGGCGACTCGTTCCAGTGCGTGATCACCGCCGGCAGCGGCAGTGTGACCAGCAACGCGGCGGCGCTGACCGTCAACGCCGCGCCGGCCCCCGGCGGGGGCTCCTCCGGCGGTGGCGGTGGCGGTGGTGGCGGAGGCGGAGGGGCCATGCCGTCCTGGTTTGTGCTCGCGCTGGCGTTTCTGGTTATTGCGCGGACCCGATCCGTGGCTTTGCGTCGCTGAGGCGGAGGAGCTCAATCAGCGTATCCTGCAGCCGTGGCCGCGCAGGCCGCTGGCCGTGCCATGCGCAGCTCAACGGGCGAAGCCTCACTTCGCGGAGTATGCCCCTGCATCCGCAGCGCGGCGCTTCTACGAATCGGCGTATATGCGACCTCAGAATATCGGCGGATGCGTTCCCCTTGGGTAAGAGTGGCGCAGACTTATGTCTCCTAACGCAAAAGCTACGAACACAACATACCACAAAATGAGTATTCGGCGATATTGAAAATGATCCTAGTGGTGTCCCAATTGCCTGATTCTGCGGACCGAGTTGGCACTCGGGCTGCCATCCACCCAGCTCGCCACACCGCAAACGCTAAGAACAACCTATTCCACTCACGAGCATGAGCAGCGCCGAGGCTATCGCTCCTTCGATGGCGGCTGAACAGGTTCAATCCTTCCACTCGCATCCGTGCTACCAGGAAGCGTTGCGTTTGCGCGACTCGCGGAGGAAGAAAGCGACCCAGTTCCTCGTCTTCCTGAATGTCCTTTTTCTCGCCTTTGCGGCTTCCTATGTAACGCTGCACCATCTCTTCCCGGTCGCCGACACGAAGTGGCGCGCCTGCCAGCTCGTCGAGCTCGACCATGCTGGTCGCATCCGCCGCATCGGCGAGCCCGACCTCCGATGGTATTTGGGCCGCGATCAGACCGCAAAGCTCGTGGCCGAGCTTACCGCGCGTTCCCATCAGATTGATGCGCTTGAAGACAAGGTCGTCCGCCAGGCTTTGTTCGAGTTTCAGGTGCGCTTCACCGCCATTGGCGACTTGTTTCCCGCCGCCCGCCATCGCATCGACGAGCTCGCCGTCCACGCCCGCACTGGCGACTATGGTGCCGCCGCCGCCATGTTCACCGTTGTCGTGCAAGGATGGTCCGACGACACGCGCCGGACCGTCGGCGAAAAGTCCATTTTCGACCTCGGCTACGGGCTGGCGGAGTTGCAGCACCTGAAAGAGGCCCAGCTCGGAGCGCTTGGCCGCTCGCTTGATCCGCCACTCGTCCACCAGATCTTCTGGATGAACCCGCAAGGCGCACTGTGGGAGACGGTGTGCTGGTCGTTCTTAGGCACTCTCGTCAACCTGCTGCTCAATGTCTCGAATGCGCGCGCCCGGGGCCGTTTTCGGCCCGACGAGGTGTGGGTGTGCTTTGCCAAGCTTGTCTACGGTCCGGCCCTCTCGTTCGTGCTGGTGCTCACGCTCTACTTCGGAGTGCTCGATGCCGGCACGGAAATGCGCTTTTGGTTTCTTCCGCTCGCCGGGTTCCTCTTCGGCTACAACGCCCGCAAGACCGCCCGCGTCATCGACCGGTTGTCTGCAAAGTTGCTGGGCAGCACCGACGCCTCAGTTGATCAGCTTGGGGCCGCACAGGCACAGGCCGCCGCACAGACAGCGAGCGCGCTACGCGCCCAGGCCCGCCCCGCCAGCCTCGCCGAGTTGATGCAACAGGCCCCAATCATCACCCACACCGCCACCGTCGCTGCCGTGATCAAACAGCAAAACCAACCATGAACCCCTCCCTTCGCTTGCCCCGCTTCCTGCCAGTGAGCCTGCTCGCCACGTTATTGCTGCTTCCCGGCTGCGTATCCATCGAACCTGCGGTCAAGAGCGCCGTCGATGCGTCCCGTGATGAAGCCGCTGCGCTGCACGCCAGCCACGTGCAGGATATCCGTAATCTCGACCTCACCGTCAACCAGACTGAGGCCGCGTTGGTCGATGCCAGCCGCGCCGTGCGCGCCGCCGAACTTGCGCAGCTTCAGACACGGATTGCCGCTGCCAAGGTCGAGGTTTTGGGCATTTACGACCGCCGCGTCGCCGCGATAACCGGCATAGAATTCCAGCAGAGACTGCAGGATGTACTCTACGGCCCCTTCGACCAGCTCGAGCACAAGCAGAAGGAGACTCTCGCCGCCGCCGAACGCAACGAGGCGCAGCATCCCGATGATCCCGCGGCGCATCAGCGGGTGCTCGACTGCTTCCGCGACCTCACCGCCACACGTGTCACGCTCGCCGCCACGATCAGCCGCAGCTATCTGGCCCTGTCTGCCGGGCTGGCTGCTGCGCGCTTCAAGTTCGAGGCGATGGTCGACCACGACTTCTCCCCGATCGACCTATCGGGTTTTGCCGACAACCCCGCCCCAGATGAGTCCGTCACCTCGGCGCTCGCGGCGTACAACACCCGCGTCGACCAACGTCTCGCGCTCCTCGACCAGAGCTATGGTGCGCTCGACCAGTCGCTCTCCGACCTTTCGACCTATCTCGACTCCGAGGCTACTTCGCGGCGTTTTGCCGGCCATGCCTTCAAGGGCGCGGCGGAAACGCTCATCACCGAGCTGAAATCCAAGGACCTCGGCTCCGCCGCGCTCGCCAAGCTGGTCAACTCCGCCGCCCCCAAGGCTCTGAAGCAAATCAAGGAGATCGCCGATCAGTTGATGCCGGCGGCTGTCCAAGCCGCTGACACCGCCGCAGCCGCTGCCGCGTCGGGCGGCACTGTGATCACCTCTGCCCCGTCTGCGGTCGCTACGTCCGAAACCGGCCCGAAGTAAGGGCTGAATTCTGCCCCCACCCACCTTCCCCCCACCATGGCCACCAACGATAACAGCCTTTTCCCCAATCTCGTCTGGAACCGGTTTAATTCCGATTTTCGCCTCCCCGAGAGCGACGACGCCGCCCGCATCGCGGCCGAGGTTAAGATTTCTGTCGACACCTGGATACAGACGAGCCTCGCCCAGCTTGAGAGCAACATGAACGCCCGCGCGCAGGTCGCCGTCGCCCAGATCAACAGCCAAATCGTCCAGAGCAAGACTGCGCTCACGACGATGACAGCCGAGTTCAACAGAATCGCCGGGGCGGCAGCCGCACTCTCGCCGACCGACCCCGCACTCGCTGAGAAATTGAATACATTGCAGGCTGCCACGGCTGCCGCGCGCAATGCCGTCGCCCTGGCCGCTGCCAACTGGGAAAAATACGGCGCTGATGCCGTCGCCACGGTGAAGTCGATCGTCAGCACCATGGCGACCCTTGCCGTCTGACTGCCGGGTGGCCAACTTGCGCCCGCGTCCGCCGTTTTGACACCAAGGCAGACGAATTGGATCAAGCCCCTAACCCTGGTGCAGACCGCCAATCCCGGTTTGCTCGAGGGTGGCCTGCCAGCCGTAGGCTTGGCGGAGGCTGGTGGACGCTACTGGGCTCGAACCAGTGACCCCTAGTGTGTGATACTAGTGCTC
>CAZAFS010000115.1:0-8718 GCA_964484165.1 uncultured Opitutaceae bacterium
GGCGCGGCATCGGTTGCCACCATGTTTGCGGTCACGCGGCTCTGGGACACGATGGTTGACCCGGTGATGGGACTCATCGCGGACCGGACGCGCTCGCGGCACGGCCGGTATCGTCCCTGGCTCCTTTGGACAATAGTGCCTTTGGTCGCCTTCGGCATTCTGACGTTCACCGTGCCAGACGCCTCGACGGGTGCCAAGCTCGTGTATGTCTATGTGACATACACACTGGTCTGCATGGTCTATTCGGCGGTAAATCTGCCGTATGCGGCTCTGATGGGGGTCATGACCCCCGACACGCAGGAACGGACGGTGCTGTCGTCGTTCCGCTATGTCGGTTCGTTCTCCGGAAACTTGGTCGTCCAGTTCTCTCTGTTCAGCCTGGTTGCCTGGTTCGGACGAGGCAACGACCGGTTCGGCTACCCGTGTGCGATCACCCTTTACGGGGCTTTCGCCGTCGGTCTTCTTGTGTTCACATTCTGGTCGACGCGGGAGCGCGTGCAGACGCCCGCAGGTACACCTGCTGGTACCATATGGAGCGACCTGAGGAACCTATTCCGCAACAGGTCGTGGGTCATTCTCGTAGCGGTTGTCGCCATCACGTTGATTTGGATCTCCATCCGGGGCGCGGTGACGATCTATTACTTCAAGTATTATTGCGGCAACCAGGCGCTGGCCTCGAGCTTTCTCGGGCTTGGCACCATTGGCGCGATCATGGGAAGCGTGTGCACGAAGTGGTTTGTCCAAGTGGCGGGGGACAAGCGCCGGGCTTTCATCGGGGTGAACATAGTCGCGGGCCTAGTCGTTCTCTGTCTGTATTTTCCCGGGCCCCACGACGTGGTCGTGATCTTCGGCCTGGCGTTTGTGGGTTCCTTTCTCTGCGGGCCACTCATGCCGCTGATGTTTTCAATGTTCGCGGACACCGCCGATTATGGAGAGTGGAAATTCGGTCGACGGACCACTGGGCTGATCTTCGCCGCCGGCACGGCCGCAATCAAGTTGGGCTGGACCGTGGGTGGTTCACTCGGCGGTTGGCTGTTGTCCTTCTATGGGTATCAGGCGAATGTGGCACAAACTCCTGAGGCCTTGATGGGCCTGCGCGCGCTAATGAGCTGGATCCCGGCTTTATTTGCGGGCGTGGCCGCGGTCGTGGCGTTCTTCTATTCGATCAACGCGAAGACGGAATATGCAATCGGGGCCGACTTGGCGGCACGTCGGGCGGGGAGTGCCGCGCCGGCGGTGGGGGATCGCGAGATGCCCGGCGCATGAGGACCCGCGCCGCAATGGGCCTCGACAAACCCCTTCGGTAGATGCAACCCGGATCAAGAATCTACGGACCGAGTATCTGCCGGAGCCGTTCGGCGTCACCTCGCGAACGCCGCGGTGATCGTGGCAGATAGAAACCGATGAATCCGACCGCTGCGTCATGGGGGCAACCTTGCGCGTGATTGTGTCCGGCAGGCGCAAACCCAAGGAAATCACACATGAATAACGAAAAGTCTCCGATAGAAGGCATTACGCGCCGCAATTTCCTCGCCGGCGCCGCTGCCGCGGCAGTGGTCTTACGGGCCGGACCGTGGGCCATGGCGCGCATGGAAGCAGACAAGGTGGAACTCGATGCGATGGCAGGCGCCTTCTCGGTGCCGCCGTTTGCCTCTGGGCCGTGGGTTTATTGGTGGTGGCTGGATGGCGACGCCAGCAAGGAGGGCATCACGCGGGATCTTGTCGAAATGAAGCGGCAGGGGATCTGTGGCGTGCTGCTGTTTGATGCTGGCACTGGCGGTCCACTCGGCCGCCAAGGCCCCGCCTTCATGAGCGCCGAGTGGCGGGAGAACTTCCGCCATGCCGTGCAGGAAGCGGGGCGGCTGGGAATTGAAATGGGGGTGAGCTTGTGCAGCGGCTGGGACGCAGGCGGGCCCTGGGTGGAGCGGGAGGATGCGATCAAGACCGTGGTGTGGAGCGAGACAACCATCGAGGGTCCGAAGGCATTTGATGGAACATTACAGCGGCCGGAGCTTCAGGAGACCGAGACCTTTCTGGGGAGGCTGAAACCGGCCGAGAAACAGGACTGGTATCGCGACATCGCGGTGCTGGCGTGCCGCGTGGGTGCAGATGCCGGCACATGGAATGTGGCGGAGGCAATAGATCTGACGAGCGCAACCCAGGACGGCCACTTGGCATGGCAGGCCCCAGAAGGCAAATGGACAATCTTGAGATTCGGATTCGTGTTAGCTGAAATGCGAACCACAAACGCTTCCGGCTCGAGGACAGACTGGGAAATCGATCCGCTGAGCAGTCAGGCCCTGGACCGGCATTTCGCAGCGACGGCGGCGAAACTCATTCAAGATGCCGGGCCGCTGGCCGGCACGACCTTTCGATACACCCACATCGACAGTTGGGAAATCGGGCAAGTCACCTGGACCGCCAAATTCATCGAGGAGTTTCGTGTACGGAGAGGATACGATCCGGTCCCATACCTTCCTGCGCTTGCAAAGAAAACGGTGAACGGTCCCGAGATCACGGAGCGCTTCCTGTGGGATTATCGCCGGACGTTGGCCGATCTTGTGGCCGAGAACTATTATGGACGGCTGAGCAAGCTCTCCCGCGAGCACGGACTGGGAACACACTCCGAATCGGGAGGACCTTTTTACAATCACAATATCGATGGGCTGGAATGTGATGGTATCGATGACATCCCGATGGGGGAGTTTTGGGCAACTCTGCAGTTACCTAACTATATCACGGACGAAAGCGTTGCCGCCCCGTTTTTCAAAAGCACCTCCCTACTCATGCCCACCTGCAACACTGGATCGGTCCGGCAGGCTGCCACGGCCGCTCGTCTTTATGGAAGGCCCTTTTGCCAGGCAGAGTCCTTTACTGGCTTCAACGACGATTGGACGGAGGATCCTTCTTTCCTGAAGCCCTACGCAGACCATGCGTTCTGCTTGGGGCTGGGGCGCCTCGTGATTCATAACTTTATGCAGTCGGCGCGTGTTGATATCAAGCCTGGCAACGCTTGGGAACACGTCTCCATGCACTTTAATCCGAATATCACCTGGTGGGACAAGAGCCAGGCGTGGCTTACCTATCTCACGCGATGCCAACATCTGCTCCGGCAGGGGAAGTTTGCAGCGGACATTCTCTATTTCAGTGGCGAGGCAATCCCCAATTTTGTGTTGATCGACCACAAGCCGCTCCCGGGATATGACTTCGATACCATTAACGCACAGGCTTTGCTCACCCGAGCGACTGCCCATCATCGCTCGCTGACGCTCCGTGACGGCACGAGCTATCGCTATCTCGTGTTTCCCGAAAAAGCGGCGGAAAAAATGACACCTGCCGTGCTGGCGAAGATCCACCAGCTCGTCGAGGACGGGATTACGCTGGTGGGATCACGTCCGAAAGAGGCGCCCGGACTCACGGATTACCCGCGCTCCGATGAGCAGGTGCGGGGAATTGCGAATATTCTCTGGGGAACGGATACCGGCGTCGCCGGAATAAGGAAGGTCGGCAAAGGCAGAGTCATTTGGGGTAAGCCGTTACAAGAGATTCTGGCAATCGATGATTTGCCGCCAGATCTCGAAGTGCGGTCTCTGCCCCGAGATGTCCAATTCGACTGGATTCACCGGTTTTCTGCCGACGGGGACATCTACTTTCTGGCCAACGGAGGAGATCAGGAACTGGAAGTGGAGGTTGCGTTCAGAGTCTCTCAGAAAGCCCCGGAATTATGGGATGCGGTGACTGGAAAGATCCGGGGATTGTCGGAATTCCGCAGCGAAGGCCGCCGGACGGTCGTGCCCCTGCGGTTCGATCCCCGGCAGAGCTTCTTTATTATTTTCCGGAGCGCCTCGGATGGAAGGCAGCAGCCAGGCAAGGGCCTGGGGAATTTTCCCAGACTGAGTTTGGTGGCTGCGTTGGATGGATCATGGGAAGTCGGCTTCGACCCCAAATGGGGAGGGCCGGAACGGGTGGTCTTTGAGAGCTTGGTGGACTGGACGCAACGCCCGGAAGACGGAATCCGACACTATAGCGGAACGGCAACCTATAGGAAAACCTTCGATCTTCCTCCTAGAACCCGCGGACCACTGTTCCTCGATCTGGGCAGGGTCAAGAATGTCGCCCAGGTCTTCCTGAACGGGAAGGATCTCGGTGTCGTTTGGACCGCGCCATGGCGGGTGGAGATCACAGACAGTGTCAAGGCCCAGGGCAATTTGCTGGAGATTGAAGTGGTGAATCTCTGGCCCAACCGGCTTATCGGGGACAGTAAGTTGCCAAGAGCACAGCGGCGCACTGTGACCAATGTGCGTACCTATGAATCCGTCCTTCCGAGTGATTTATACGTTTTCTCTTGTCCAGTGTGCGAAGCGCGCAGGAAGTCGGGCCAAGAGGCCCACTTGTTGCCCTCGGGTTTGCATGGCCCAGTGACTCTGAGATCGGTGGTGGGTGGATTCTAGAGTTGGCAGCGCTGCGAAATGGAGCCGCCTTGCTTTGACTTTCGAGATGATGTGCAAAGAGATGATTTGGTGCGGCATTGTCGGCGTGGAATGGTAGGCTTCTTATCTTCTGGTGCATGCGCGTAACGACATTTTCGTTAGAATCCCACTCGCCCTCCGTCGACACACAGTGTTGTGCCGGTGATGTAGGATGCATCGTCGCTCAGCAGAAACGTGATGGCCGCCGCGATCTCTTGCGGGCGGGCGTGGCGACGCATGAGACAGTATTCGGTGTCCATCGTTTCTAGTTCCCTCTTGCGCGCTGCGGGGTCCGTGGCGTGGCTGTAGTGGAATTCAGTCACGGTCCATCCGGGCGCGAGCGCGTTGACGCGAATGCCATCTTTGGCCAAGGCCGCCGCCATCGATTTCGAGAGTGAAATAAGTGCGGCCTTCGTCGCATCGTAGATGGGTATACCGGCCCGAGCCTTGAGACCTCCGTCTGAAGAGATGTTTACGATCGATGCCTTACCCGCCTTGAGCAGGGGCAGAAGCAATCCGACCACATAGGCGGACGCCTCGAGATTGATTGCCAACGCGCGGCGCCAGATGGCGGGGTCCGGGCTCGCCAAATCTTTCTCCCCGCTCGGAATTCCTGCGGAATTGACCACGCCATGGAGCGCGGGGGTAAGTTGCGCGACTTTGGCAGCCATCTCTTGGATCGAATCGAAATCAGAAAGGTCGACCGTTACGAAATGAACCGCACCGGGTTGTCCCTTGAGGGACTCGGCGAGTTGGGCGGCTTTTTCAGAGTTTAGGTCCGCGATGATGGCGGTTCCGTCTTCCGAGACGATGCGAAGGACAGTGGCGGCACCCATGCCAGACGCGCCTCCGGTGACGAGGATAGTCTTGTTGCTGAATCTTTTCATCTAGTGTTGGTCCGCTTTGGGGGTTGATCGACGTTGAGCGCTTGCAGCATGAACTCGCCGGCTCATGAAATTGGAATGATCGCGTTTCTCTCTGCGGCCAATTTGAGCGCCACGAGAGCCGCCGTGTTTCGCAGAGCGTCCTCTGGGGGAAACGCGAGCTGCTCCCGTCCCAAGATGCAGTTGGAAAAGTGCTCAATCTGGATCTGGAACCGGTTCGTGGGCTCGAACCGTGCTTCTTCAGTGTCCCGGAGCGTTCGAATGCTCAGCTCAGTGGATCGAAAGAAATCCGGCGTCCGGATGATTCCGTGGGTTCCGACGACTTCCAGCGTCAAGGCCACCGGTGCTTCCTGGCTGGTGAGGATGGACCCCGTACAACCTCCCGGGAATTGCAGTTCTCCTGCGAAGGTCGAATCGACTTCGTTCGGCATACGAATCCGCCGCCAACCGCAGGCTCGAATCGGCTCAGCGTTCAGGACAAAGCGAAGAGCGCTGACGCAGTAGCAGCCGGCATCGAGCAGCGCGCCGCCGGCCAGATCTTTTTGCACTCGGGAGTCTCGCTGCCAATCTTGAAGCGTAAAAGTGAGGACCGCGCGGGCGGCCAGCGGCGTTCCGATGCGGTCGGTTGCCAACAGCTCGCGCATCCTCTTGAGCGCCGGTGTAAAGCGGTGCGTAAACGCTTCCATGATCAGCACACCGTTGGCGGCGGCGGCATCGATCATCCGCCGGGCTTCCTCGACTGTTACCGCGAATGGTTTTTCGCAGAGGACGTGCTTGCCCGCCTCGGCCGCCTTGATCGACCATTCGCAGTGGAGACTGTTGGGAAGCGCGTTGATGACCGCGTCGAGCTCGCTGTCCGTGAGCATTTCGTGATAGGATCCGTAGGCTTTGGTCATCCCGAATTCGCCGGCAAGCTGTTCAGCTCTTCGTTTGTCACGGCTGCCGATAGCGACTACGCGCGAGTTGGACGAAACCTGGGCTGCGGGCAGATGCTCTGTGCGCGCGATGCTCGCGGCTCCGAGAACGCCGTATCTGACAATCGTTGGCATGGGTGATGGGGTGGTTGAATATGGCTAAAGAGGGGAAGTTGAAAAATCTGCTCCGACTTAGCCAAAAAATCATCTAACAGGCTCTTGAAAAACGGCTTCTCGCTTGAACGTCTGAAGGGACAACGCGTCGAAGCGGCATGCGGGGAAAAAAGCAGGAACAAGCGAGTGTGGCGTGTCCGTTGAACGTGGCGACGATGATCCCGCCGGGGCATCCGATCCGGACGATCAGGCGGATGCTCGCGGAGGTGTTGGCAGAGGAGGGACGAACACTTTGAGGAGAGTTATGCGCAGGAGGGCCGCCCATCTATTTCGCCGGAGCGGTTGCTGCTGGCGAAGGTGTTGATGGCGCTCTACTCGATCCGCTCGGAGCAGCAGTCTTGCGAGCGCCTGCAATACGATATGCTGTTCCGCTGGTTCCTCGACCTCAACCCGGACGAGGCGGTGTTCGACCATTCGACGTTTTCGCAGAACCAGGCGCGCTTGCTCCAGCACAAGGCGGCCGACCTTTTTTTTCGCGGAGTTGGTGTGGCTCGCGCAGGCCAGAGGCTGGGTGTCGGACGAGCACTTCTCGGTCGATGCGACCCTGATTGAAGCTTGGGCGTCTTTGAAGAGCTTCAAGCCAAGGGCACCGACGACGGGACGGGCACAGACGACGGCTGGACCGACTTCAAAGGCGAGCGCAGCACCAACGACACCCACACTTCGACCACCGATGCCGAGGCCAAGGTGGTGCCCAGAGGGGGCGTCGCCCTCATAGCTGAAGAAATGTCCGGCATTGCGAAACCCGCAAACCTCGCTCGACAAGGCGCGCGGAGCGAACGCAGCCACCTCAATACCCATATCATGAAAATGCAAAACGCGGCCCGGAATGTCTATTCAAAAAGGGTGGCATTCTGGTAATGTCGGGAGGTTGGGGTCACCGCCTTGACCGTGCCGTAGCTCTCAGTTGATGAGGAAATTTCCCTTGGCCGATTCCAGCGGACAATTATGACGAAACGACAGGTCATCGACACAATTCTAAGAGAGAAGGAAACTCCGGAACGCATGGGCATATGTGAGGACTTCTGGCCGGAGACGGTCAGGTTCGCGTGGCCGGAGCAGGGATTCGGGAAGGACACCGACCCCACCGCCCGCTACGACTTGGATATCGTGGATCTGAACGAATATTGGCGCGGATGGCGATTCAGGTTGGAGTCTTTTCCTGATCAGTACAAAGTGCTCGAGGAGGACCACGAAACGGTTGTTTACGTCGACGGCTGGGGGGCCACGGTCAGGCGGTTTAAGAAGCATGGTGGCCCGCCTGAGCACATCGCCTTCGGACTGAATTCAAGGGATGCATGGGAGAAAACGTACCGGGAGCCCTTGCTGCACCTCGACAAGGCGAGGTTTCCGGACCTCGACGACCTGAAGCGCCGCTTCAAAGCCCATTCGGAGGAAGGATTCTATACGATGTATAACAACACCTTCGTCTTCGAGAACATGCGTTACAGCATGGGCGATGTGATCATGCTTGAATCCATGATCGATGATCCGGAATGGATCCATGACTTCTGCAGGGTATTCACCGATTTTACGATCACCCACCTCGATTTCCTTTTCGGCGCGGTCGGCGTGCCAGACGCCTACACGATCTACGACGACATGGCCTACACGAAGAGTTCTTTCTGTTCGCCGGCCATGTACCGGGAGTTCATTACCCCCTACCACAAGCGCCTAGTCGGCTTCCTTAAGGACCATGGTGCCGCCGTGATCCTGCACACGGATGGGCTGATCTCGAAGCATTTCGACAGCTTCATCGAGGCGGGGATAGACTGCGTCCAGCCGATGGAGGCCAAGACGGGCATGGACATGTTCGCGCTGGCGAATGCCTATGGCGACCGCATCGCCTTCATGGGAAACATCGACATCCGCGCCCTTGAAACCAACGATCACGCCAGGATCGAGAAGGAAATCCTCCCCAAGCTCGAGCGCATCCGCCGGGAGAGAATCCCTTACATCTTCCACTCCGATCACTCGATCTCCACGCTCGTCAGGATCGAAAGCTACGAGTACGCCCTGAAGTTGTTCAGAGAAAACTGCCGCTACCGGTAGGCCGGACGGTGAGAGCGCCTGTGTGCTCCGCTCCCCTTGCGGGGGGAGACCGAACAAAATCTTTGTCAGATCAATCAAGTCACACACAATTACGATGAGCACGCACCAAGCGCCCGCTACAGGTCCGATGGCCGAACCGAGATGTCGCTTGAAGTTCACGGAGCGGATCGGCTACGCCTCGGGCGATCTCGCCTGCTCGATGTATTGGACCGTGTTCGCGCAGTT
>CAZAFS010000116.1:0-8712 GCA_964484165.1 uncultured Opitutaceae bacterium
GAGGCCAGCTTGCCGCGCCGAAGCGCTTGGGCGAAGGCGGGAGGACAGAAGCCAGCTTGCCGCGCCGGCCTGTCCGCCGAAGCTTCAGCGTTGGCGGAAGCGCCTGGGCGAAGGCGGGAGGCCGGAGGCCAGTTGCCAGAAGCCAGAAGCCAGAGGACAGAAGCCGGAGGGCGGCTACTTTTTGGTCTTCGACAAGTCCACGTGGACGGCGGGCGAAGTATCCGGCCCATGATCCAGGGACTCTTTCTCGGCGGGCGAGAGCGGCACCGGTTTGATGGAGGAGGACTCCGGCCCCGGGGGAGTCGCAGGCGTGGCCGCGGGCGGGGCGGCGGCCGGGATTGGCGCGGGGGGCAGCGCGGCGAAACCGCGCTCGATGAGCCGGGTGGCGACGTTGTCGCGCAGCTCGCGCTGCGGGCTGCCAAGAATCACGGCGATGACCCGGCGGCCGTGGCGCTGGACGGTCAGGGCGATGGAGTAGCCGGCCTTCGCGTACCAGCCGGTCTTGAGCCCGTCACAGCCGGGCAGGGTGCCCAGGAGGTGATCGTGGTTCTGGAATTTGTTGACGACACCGTTGGCGTGACGGAACTCGTGCGACCGGTTCGAGGTGTAGCGCAGAATGTCGGTCTTGGCGATGAGCTCGCGGCAGAGCAGCGCGAGGTCGCGCGCCGTGGAAAGGTCGGGTTCCTGACCCCGGCCGGGCGGCAGCCCATGCGGGGAATGGTATTCGGTGTGCGTCATGCCGAGGGCGCGAGCCCGGGCGTTCATGAGATCCACAAACGCCTCCTTCGACCCCGCCGTCTGGATGGCCAGCGCCATGGCGGCGTCGTTGGCCGACTGCACCATCAGGAGGTAGAGCAGCTCCTCGACCGGAACGACCTCCTTGTCCATGAGCCATGCTTCGGATCCGCCCATTTTCGCCGCCTGGGCGGGAATGGTGACCGGCGTGGTGAGCGTGAGTTCACCCTCCCGGATCTTGTCCTGCACGATGAGGAAGGTCATCAGCTTCACCACGCTGGCGGGCGGATTCTGGACGTCGGCCTTGTCCTCGAAGAGCAGCTGGCCGGTCGCCGCGTCGATCACGCTGGCGCCGCGGTAGGCGTTCGGCGGGAAATCGGTCGTGGCGGCGGATTTTTCGGCATGCGGGGCGGCGGGGACGGTACTGGCGAGGAGGCAGAAGCCCGGCAGGAGGAGAAGGCGGCGGAGGAATGAGATCATGGAATGCAAAAGTCAGGCCGTGTGCCGGGAACGCACCCCGATGTCAACCTCGACCGCAGCGGAAAACGCCCCGGCCGCGAGCGGCTGGCGTCGTCCCAGGAAACCGCGGCTGCGTCCAGGGCCGGGCCGGCCGACCGGCGAGAGCCACGGAACCCGGCCCCGCTAGGGCAGGGCGTCGAGTCGCAGTCGGGCGGTGCCCTCGACCGGCTGGCCCTTCTCCAGAGCGGGATTGAAACGGAGATCGTTTATCACCGACACCAGGAAGGGATCGTCCACCTTCTGCGAGCAGGCTTCATCAAGGTAGGCGTCCATCGGCATGCCGTCCTTGGAGACTCGCACATAGTAGGTGCGGGTGAGCTGTTCCCCCAGCCGGCTGCGCGCCTCCGCCGGGGTCCTGGCCAGCGCCGGTGTGGCCGGAAGCGTGGCGTCCTTGTGGCTGCTGAGATAGTCAATCAACAGGTAAGTCGCCGCATCCTCGTAGGTCAGCGGCACGCGCTTCTCCGCCACGTTGGTCGCCAGTTCCCGGCCGTGGTTGTAGAGATGGACCTGCAGTAGCTCCAACTCGAAGCCCGCCGGGAAGCCGCCCTGCAGGAGCCGCACTTTCCGGGCCTTGCTGTCGATCGGCTCCAGCGCCTTGGCATAGATCCAGTTGCGGGCCGTGCCGGGCGGCGAGTTGCGCTCGTGATATTGCGCGACCAACACCACGTAGGGCGAGGTGAGCGGGGTTTCCGACGATACTTCAAAGGTCACCTCCACCGCATCGAAGAGACCCTTGGCCAGCTCCTCTTCCATCTGCATCGTGTTGTAGCCGGCGTTGTTCATGTCCGAGCCGGCCTCGCGGTTGGCGCTTGCAAAGTTGTCCGTGGCGGAGGTGGCGGCCGCCTGCAGCATCGGCCCCTGCGCCGCGATCGCGGCGCGCCCGGCAGCCGGGATGTTCGGATTGCTGGCCTGCGCCTGGTTCGCGCTGACTGCCGCCTGGGCGCCGAGATACTGCCGCGTCGCGTTTCCGGTGTCGCTCCCCGAACTACTGGCGGCCCATTTCCGCCGGGGATCGTTCGCCCGCGTGTAGGCCCGGTCGGTCTTGAGATTGACGAGGGCGGCGGACGCCTCGGTGAGCTTGAGGGCGTGTTGAATCTTGAGGCTCAGTTTTTCCTGCTCCGTGGGGATGCCGATCAGCTCTCCGTTGACCTTGATCACAAAGTTGCTGCCCGTGACATCGACCACGCGATGATAGGCGTCCTGTTGCCGGATATCAAAGTCCGCCCCCATGAACAGGGTGTACGGTTTCGGCTCCGGTTGCGCGCCGGCCGCCGGGGCGCCCGCGGACCCCGGCGCCAGGGCCAGACCGGCGGCGAGGCAGGCAAACGCGAGGGGGGACGAAAGGGCGAAGGGGTGGGAATTGGAGGTCGTAATCATGGCGTTCCTTGCTTGTTGGTGGTGATCAGCGTCCGGATGCGGGCAAGATAATCCTCGATGGCGGCGGTCTTTTCGATCCGGAGCGCCTTCTCGAGATATTCCACGCTCCGGTCGTAGTGGCGGTTCTTGAGTTCGATGTTGGCGAGTTCGAGACTTGCCCGGTAGGCGCACTCGGGAATCTGCGCGGCCGCCTCGAAGGCAAAGGTCGCGCGCGGAAGGTCATCCTCCTCGACGTAGGTGCGACCGAGGCGGAGGAGCGCCATGCCGTTGAGCGGCGAGAGCTTCAGCAGTTCCTCCAGTTTCTGGCGGGCCTCCGGCCATTTTTTCTGGGCGGCCAGGTAGTCGGACTGGGTCTGCAGGTAGGTGATCCGGCCCTCGGGCGTGAGGTCGGGCTTGAGCGCCGCCATGACGACCTGGGCCTGCGCCAGCTTGCCGTCGGCGATCAGCACCTGCGCCAGCTGGAGCAGCTTGCGTTCGCCCAGCGCGGGCGAGGGGACGAGGACCTTCTGGTAGATGGCCACCGCCTCGGGGATGAGCTTTTGCTCCGCGTACAGGTCCGCGAGCAGGTTGAGTTCGTCCGGTCCGGCCACGCCGGTGCCGGCGGCGGCCTCGAGCAGGGCGATGACCTCGAGCTTCCGGTTCTGCTCGAGGAGGATGTTCGCATAGGTCAGCCAGTACCGGGTCTCCGTGGGATGCCCCTTGATGAGGTTCGTCACCAGCGATTCCGCCCGGCCGTATTGCCGGCCCTGGATGTAGATCCGGAGCAGACCGTCCATCCAGTCCGCGTTGTTCGGATCGCCGGCGAGCGCCTGCATGTAGGCCATTTCGGCCGCGACGACGTTGCCCAGCTGCTCCAGGCTGTAGCCGAGGAGGCCGAACGTGGTCGGCTCGCGGTCGCCGAGGGCGACGGATTTGGAGAAACAGGGGACCGCCTCCGCGAATTTGCCGCCCGTGTAATAGAGCACGCCGAGGTTGTTCCAGGCCCGCAGGAACGCGGGATAGCGTTTCACCGCGCTGCGGTAGCGGGTCTCGGCGTTGTCGGTCTGACCCGCGGCGTAATAGGCATTGCCGAGAATGAACTCGAACGCCGGGCTCGGCGGCGCCTTGTCATTCATCATGGCCTCGAGCAGCTTCAGCGCGAATTCCGGTCGGGTCGACAGCATCGCCACCACCTTCTCGTACAGGGCGTATTCCTCCGCCGTCATCTCCGGTTCGCGCTCCTTCAGAAAGCCATTCGAATCGTTGATGATGCGCTTCGGATCGAGCTGAACGGGCGCGGGCGCGGAGAACCCGGATACCGGGAACGCGAAGGCGAGGCCAATCAGCAGGAGGATGCGACTCTTCATCAATCGGCTTGGAACGGGGAGCCGGACGTCCAGACCACCTTGACGGGTTGCTCGACCAGGCATCTGACCTTGCGACCCTTCCGGATGGCGGGCGAGAAGCCCCATTCTTTGATGTTCTCGACGATGAGGGTGTCGAATTGCGGATTCCCCGACGACACGACCACCCGGACGTCCCCGACCGCGCCCACGGTGTCGATCATCAGCAGCAGCGTCACGCGCAGGTGCTCGGCTTTGCCCCGGATCCCCTTCGGAATGACCGGAATCCGGTGAAAGAGGACCGTCGGCCGCTGATCCACCTCGTTCTGCTGGAAAACGCGCTGGGGATCGTAGGACAGATCCATCGAGGGCTTGAAATCCGTGTACAGCTGGCCGATCTGGATCACCGCCGGCGGCGCTGGCTGCGGGCCGGAGAACAGGGAGTCGAGATCCGGCGGGCTGACCGCGATCTTCACCGGGCTGTCCGAGGGACCCGCCTCGAAGCCGGTGACGGTGGCGGGGATGGCCGCCGTCTCGGTCGCGGCCGGCGGCGTGCGCGGCGGCGGCGGGGGCTGGAGTGGAATTGACACGGCCCTGAGATCGTCGAACCGGGGCAACGGATCTTCCGCCGCGGCCTGCTTGAAATAGGCGATGCCCGCAAAGAGGCAACAGGTGAACCCCACGCCGACGAGCAGGCTGAGGGCATTCTGGGCCGCCCCTTCGGTCCCGAGGCTCATCCGCGGCATGGACGGGCTGGACGGCATGAGGGTCGGGTTCATGGTCCGTCCCCCCGCGCGGTGACGAACTGCACGTGCTGGATGCCGGCGCGTTTCGCCTCGGCGTACACCTCCGCAAACACTCCGTGGATGCAATTGCGGTCCGCGCGGATGATGAGGGCGGGCGACCGGCCGATGGCCGCCTGCTTCACCTGGGCCGCCACCTGGTCCGCGCGGATCTCCTGCCCGTCAAAGTAGATGCGGTTGTCGGCCGAGATCGCGATCAGCAAGGCGTTCTGGTCGCCCATCCGGGTGCCGCTGACGTCCGGCTTTTGCACCTCGATGCCGGGATCGTTGATGAAGGCGGTGCTGATCATGAGGAAGATCAGGAGCACCATGACGCAATCGACCATCGGCACCATGTCGATGTGCGTCGCCTCGAGCCGGACGCGTCCCTGGAGGCGTCCGATCATGATGCGGCCTCCCGGCTGGCATGCTCCTCGAGACGGTTGAGATTCTGGAGGTATTTGCGCATCTCGCGGTGCGCGAGGTAGACGATGAGGAGCGCCGGGATCGCGACGGCGAGACCCGACTCCGTCGCCACCAAGACCTGGGAGATGCCGCCCGCCAGCTCCTCCATGGATTTCTGGCCGGCGTGCCGCGACAGGCTCTCGAAGGTGCGGATCAGGCCGCTGACGGTCCCCAGCAGCCCGAGCAGCGGGGCGGCGGCGATCATGGCGCCCAGCGCGATGCGCTGCTGGCGGAACGCCTCCTGCACCTCATCCTGCAGCCGGCGCAACAGCGGCAGCTGCTCGGTATGCAACTGTTCCACCTCGTGCAGCCGGCGGCGCGACTGGCGCAGGGTCAGCACCAGCTGGAAACATCGCGAGTACAGCACGACCGAGAGCGCCATGATCGCGAACATCACCGGTCCGCCTTCCCTGATCAGTTCGGCCAGGCTTTTCATGCCGGGAGCGATTCCTGCGGGGCCCCGGAAGGGCGGTCCGGTTGGGCGGCGGTGACGAATTCGAGCGCGTACCGCTCGAGCAGGGACAGGTTTTTTTGAATCCGGTGGGACAGGAAGCCGTGGGCGACGAGCGTCGGGATGGCTACGATCAGCCCCAATTCCGTCGCCACCAGGACCTCGGAGATGCCGCTGGCCAGCTTGGCCGCGTCACCTGTGCCAAACACGTTGATCAAGGCGAAGGTCCGCACCAGGCCCGTGACCGTGCCCAGCAGGCCCATGAGGGGCGCCGCGGTGGCAATCACGGCCAGCAGCGGGAGCCAGCGCTCATAGTGCAGCCGTTGCCGGAGCAGCACCGCGTAAAGATGCTCCTCAAGGATGGCTTTGGGCTTGTGGAGATTGCCCAGGCCCACGGTGAACAGGTCGCGCGTCGTGGCCCGGAGCGATCCCACGGCCCGCTCGGCTTCGGCCCGGTCCCCGCCGGCGAGGGGGGTCAGGACCCGTTGCACCGCCGCGGGTGTGTCCACTGCCAGCCGCGCCAGGTCGCGGAGTTTTTGCAGAATCATGAGCAACGCCAGCAGGCCGACTCCCACGATGGCGTAGGCGACCACGCCGCCTTTTTGGATGTGCTGCCACAAGGTGCCTTTCGTCTCCTTCAAGCGGAGCGCCTTGCCGGCCGTGGCGTCGGCCATGATGGTCCCCGGCTGGCCCTGGAAAAACGCCGCGGCGTCCGCCGGTTTCCAGGCGGACAGCACGTAGGTGATCGGCTGGGGCGATCCCTCCCGTGACCGCACCGTGCCCGCCCGACCGCCTTCGTCGGCGCGAAAGAAGGTCTCGGGACCGACAAAGGCAAAGGTGCCCTTGACCACCTGGTTGCCGTCGCCCAGCAGCGCACTGCCCTTCGCCGCATAGCCCCCCAGGGATTGCTCCACCTGCTGCAAAAGGAAACCGGCCGTCTCGATGGCCGCCCCGCTGTCCACGGCGGCGGCGGAGTTGTCAAACCGCTGCTGCAGCGTTTCCAGGCGGTCGGACAGCAGCTGGCGGCCGGCGGCCGGGAGTCCGTCGTTGAAGGCCTTCAAGCTGTCGTGGCTCAGGGTCCCGAAATAGCCCAGGTTCTTGCGCAGCGCATCGGCATCCCGGGCCATTTGGCGGTGCCGTTCCAGCGCCTGTTCCTGGTCGGTCTCCAGCCGGGTGAGCTCCGACTCGGCGGCGATGATGCGGTCCTCGGCGGCGCGTTGCGCCTTGAGCAGCGGCGCCTTTTCCCCGGCGATCCGCTCGCGGGTCGCGGTGAGTTCGGTGCTGGCGGTGCGCAGCCGCTCGCCGTAATCCAGCGTCGCGCGCTTCATGGCGTCGTCGATGGTCTCCGCCCCGCGGACGGTGGCGGCGAGCAGGACCAGGGACAAGCAGCGGAGGGAGAATCCGGCTTTCATGCGGGTCAGGGGTTGGCGGATGCCGCGGGGACGTGGCCCAGCCGGCCGGGCACGGCGATGAAATCGGGCTCCGCCTTGTCGTTGTAGATGGTGATCAGGTCGGCCACCTGCCGGGCCGCGTCCGGGCAGGGGGTCCACCGCCAGCCTTCGGGCCCCGGCGCGCCGAACCACGCCTTGCCGGCGGTCCGGTCCAGGGCATAGCCGTGGCTCAGGCCCCAATAGATGACTTCGAGCGCCCGGGCGCCCGGCTCACCCTCGACCGTCAGGACCTCCTCGCCGCAGGTGATCGTGCGGTTGAACTGCACGCAGCGATTCAGCACCGCCATGGTCAGCTGCATGCGCTCGCCCGGATCCAAGTCGGGCCGGCCGAGGCTCCGGAAAGGCAGCTCCAGCGCCGCGGACAACCGGGGCGGGAGCAGGGGCCGCAGCTGCACCAGTTTCCCGTCCAGCGTCTTCAACTGCGCATCGGCCGCTCGCAGGTCGTCGTCGGCCGCCTTGTTCTTCGCCGCCATCGCCTCGAACTCGTCGCGATCCCTGGCCGTCTTGGCCATCAGGTTGCCCCGCCTTTCCTCCAAGGCCTGGGCGCGGTCGCCGAGCGCTGCGACCATCGATGCCAGCAGTTCGTGCTGGGTGCGCCAGTCGCTCTCCAACCGTACCGTCTCCGCCCGGATGTTGACCCACTCCCTCGCCGCCTTCTCAACCGTCTCGATCGAGTCGGGGCCGGCGGCAGATGATGCGGGCAGCAGCAGACTGGAAAGGAGCAGACATGGCAGCAGGCGAAGCTGGGGGGCGATCATTTTGGGGGAGCAGGACTCCACTGTCTTGCGCCCGGAGAGCGGACTCTTCGTGGCGCGGGTCCGGATGCTGGGTTGGCTGCCTCCAATAACCCATCCGGAGGGCGGACCTGTCAACGGGCAAGTGACGCGTTGCCAGTTGGTTGAAGCCGGGCTTTAGCAGGGCATCAGATGCCGGCTGACGCACCGTGGTCCGGCGGCAGCGTGCGCAGCTTCAGGTCGGGATTTTTTTCCTCGAAGTAACGCAGGGTCCAGTCGTTCGGGAACAGGATGACGGGACGGTCGTCGGTGTCGGTGCCCCACGCCACGCCGGTCGCAACAACGAGGGCGGCGGGATTCGCCAGCGCCGGGTGGGGTTCGAGCCAGCGCAGGTGCTGCCACGGCGCGGTTGCGAGCCGCGACTCCGCCCCGTATTCGCTGTGGAGGCGGTACTGCACGACCTCGAACTGCAGCGGGCCGACCGCGGCGAGCAGCGTGATGCCCGGCGGGCCGTGCCGCAGGTGAAACGACTGCACGATGTGTTCCTGCAGCAATTGCCGCAGGCCGGCGCGGTATTTCTTGGCGGCGGAGGAATTGGGGTTGCTGAGGAAGGCGAACACCTCGGGCGGAAAGCGGGGAATCTCGTGATAGCAGATCGCCGGGTCGGCGGTGAGCGTGTCGCCGATGCCGACCTGGTCGTGGCCGACCAGTCCCACGATGTCGCCGGGCCACGCCTCGTTCATCGTCTCGCGCTCGCGGCCGAACAGCTTGTGCGAGGATGAGAGCCGCACGCGGCGGCCCGACTGCGCATGGGTGACGACCATGTCGCGCTCGAACCGGCCCGAACACACCCGGAGAAAGGCGATGCGGTCGCGG